>NZ_JAKZGV010000030.1:0-49978 GCF_022557375.1 Shewanella sp. MM_2022_3 | reverse complement strand
TGCAAACTTCTTGAGGCTTTCGAATCAACTGCACAATTTGCATTCGATTCGCACTGTAACCGCGCTCGCTTTCGCTGTCTGCCGTGTCAGTGGATGCGCATTATAGGCAGCGAAACTTTTTGTGCAACCCCTAATTTTAAGATAATTGGCATTTTTGCACTGTTCGTTGGATATTTGACCTGACCTGTCAGTTTTTAACCTTTATAATGCTAAAAACCACTCAATTAGGGACTTTTTTATGTCTGGGCCACTCAGAACTTACCAAGGAATTCATCCACAACTCGGCGATAATGTGTATGTGGACCAAGCTTCAGTACTCGTTGGTGACATTGCTTTAGATACCGACGCGAGTATTTGGCCTATGGTGGCTGCTCGTGGGGATGTCAATCATATTCGAATTGGTAAACGCTCCAATGTACAGGATGGCAGTATATTGCATGTGACTCGTAAGTCAGACTCTCGCCCTGAAGGTCACCCTCTGATTATTGGTGATGATGTGACGATTGGACATAAGGCGATGCTGCATGGCTGCAAGGTGGGCAATCGTGTTTTAGTAGGAATGGGGGCCATTATCCTCGACGGTGCCATATTAGAAGATGATGTGATTTTAGGTGCGGGGTCGTTAGTACCACCAGGTAAAGTGCTGCAGAGCGGCTACTTATATGTCGGCAGCCCTGCGAAACAGGCGCGACCGTTAACCGAAGCGGAATTGAAGTTTTTACCCGAATCCGCAGATAACTATGTGCGCTTGAAAAACGAATACTTGGCAGAACCTAAGCCAGAGTAATGTATCTATTAAATCGAGATGGCAGAATTTAAGCTGCCATCTTGTTTATTTTGGCTTAGCCTAAGTGCACTGCGCCAAATTCATCAAACTCTTCTGCTTCAATTAAGGCTTCTGCCATTTCCTCGGCATCGAATCTAACTGCATCAAATAGCGCTAACATGGCGGCCGCTTCATCGATATTAGGCTGGGGCGAAAAGTCATTTAACTGCGCCAACTTCTGTGCGCTGATATAACACTTAATATTCATTCCCTGCTGCTGGGCAATAAAGCAAATGTGCTTTTGGGTTTCATCCCAATGTTGCAGATCGGGGAATAAAATACTCTGATTCATTTTATCTTCCTCTTGAGCCTCTATTGCGCGTCGGCCTGTAGTTTGTCCCTGAGCAATTTAAGCACTCCTGAGGTATCTGGCTCGACGCCACGCCAGAGCGCAAAACTCTTTGCCGCTTGACCCACAAGCATACCCAGTCCATCAATCACTTGCGCAGCGCCCTGTTGCACAGCCCATTGATTAAATGCCGTTGGTTTTGCGCCATACATCATATCGTAGCAAGCCGTTTTGTTGCCGATGATGGACTGTGGTAGTGGCGGTAGCTCTCCCGCTAGACTCGCCGAGGTCGAGTTAATCACTAAATCGAACTCCCCCGACAACTCTGGCATCGGCATCGACTGGAGTGTATCGCGGTAACGCCCTTGTTGTACTTGGCTAAAAATCTCTACTAAGGCCTGCGCCTTACTTTGAGTGCGGTTAGCGATGACTAGTTGACCTACTTCAGCCTTAAGTAATGGCAAAATACAGCCGCGCGCTGCACCGCCGGCCCCCACCAAGAGCACCCGTTTATGCTGCAAACTACCAAGGTGACTGATAAGGTCAGCCACCAATCCTAAACCGTCGGTGTTATCACCATAAATTGTGCCATCGGCCAACAAACTTAAGGTATTGACCGCCCCCGCCAGTGTCGCTTCGGCACTTAAGCGGTCGCAGAGAGCAAAGGCTTGCTCTTTAAAAGGCACTGTCACATTCGCGCCCTTTCCTCCCGCCTGAAAAAATGCTCGTAAACTCGCCTCAAAACCATCAATGGGCGCCAGAATCGCTTCATAACTCAGGGACTGCTGCGTAAGGGCCGCAAACTGTCCATGGATAAAGGGTGATTTACTGTGACCTATCGGATTGCCAAACACGGCATATCGATCAAGTACTGGCGTAGTTACTGAGGGCATATCTGTCATCTGCGGGATTCTATTGGCTGTGAATGGCATGCAGTCTAGCGCGCTTTTAGGCGGTAGCACAGCCTAGTGGCGAGCCTAAGTTGTTGTACCTAACTTTAGCCTTCGGTTTCACAGTGACATTCAGGCTATAATGCGCGCATCGAAATTGTAGACAGCAATGCAGTTAGACCTATGAACTGGCTTAAAAAGATTTTTAGTAAACACACAAGCGTGTCGGATGACAGGGATCCGAATCAGTCTAATGCCTATGATTTAATTGGTGGCGACAAAGTGATCCGCGCGATTGCCAATAGTTTCTATCAGAAAATGGCAAGCTCAGCAGAAACACAAGCCTTATTCGCGATTCACCGTGCGCCGATTGCAGAGTCGGAACAAAAGCTCTATGAATTCTTAAGTGGCTGGCTCGGAGGCCCGCAGTTGTATCAGCAAAAGTATGGTCATCCCGCATTACGCGCTCGGCATATGCCCTTCGCAGTAGATGAGACAATGCGGGACCAATGGCTATTTTGCATGAAGTTTGCCATTGAAAAACATATAAAAAAGCCAGAGCATCGCGCCGCTATCTATGAGGCGATTTCAACTCTGGCTGATCATATGCGTAATCAATAAAGTGCAATGACGCTACTCATACTGATACCCGTTGCTTATACCCAATCCCGTGGCTTGAGGTAGTTATCGTAAAGATCTGCCTCTGGAGTGCCCGCCTCTGGCGTATAAGCATATTGCCAACGTACCAATGGCGGCATTGACATCAAAATAGACTCTGTGCGACCACCGGTTTGCAGGCCGAACAAGGTGCCTCTGTCGTATACCAGATTGAACTCAACATAACGGCCGCGACGATATAACTGGAACTCACGCTCACGCTCACCATAGGGAGTCTCTTTACGACGCTCAACAATCGGCGCATAAGCAGTTAGGAAGCCGTTGCCCACCGCCTGCATAAAATCGAAACTCTTATCGAAGCCTGCTTGGTTCAAGTCATCAAAGAACAGACCGCCCACGCCGCGGGTTTCATTACGATGTGGCAGGAAGAAATACTCATCACACCACTTCTTATACTTTGGATAAACATCATCACCAAAAGGCTGGCACAGATTTTTAGCACTTTGATGCCACTCACGCACATCTTCCTCAAAAGGATAGTAAGGCGTTAAATCGAAACCACCACCAAACCACCAGACAGGATCCGCGCCGTCTTTATGGGCAATAAAGAAACGCACATTAGCATGGGTGGTTGGAATGTAAGGATTTTTTGGATGAATCACTAAGGAGACACCCATGGCCTCAAAGCTGCGACCCGCCAGTTCAGGGCGATGAGCCGTTGCCGATGCGGGCATCGCAGCCCCTGTCACATGGGAAAAGTTAACTCCGGCTTGCTCAAATACCGCACCTTGGGTTAAGACCCGACTGGTGCCGCCACCGCCTTCAGCGCGCGTCCATGAATCGGCTGCAAAGCTCGCTTGCCCATCCAACTGCTCAAGACCCGCACAAATTCGATGTTGTAGATCGAGTAAAAATGCTTTTACCACTGTCGCATCTGGCACACTCATAGCTTTTATCCTTATTTTTATTAATTAGTTACTGTCCGTTGCGCAAAATCTTGCCACTTCGAGCATCAACAATGGTGGACGGCTGACGCTGTTGGCCTAATTGGCCTAGCACTAAGGCATCTATTTTGCCTTCAAAAGCGTTGAGAATGTCATCATCACTAAGTGCGGGATCTTCGCCGGCTAAGTTGGCACTGGTTGAGACGAGTGGTTTACCCAAGGCTTGGCACAAAGCCCGCACACCTTCATGGGCGGAGACGCGCACAGCGATAGAATCAAATTCACCGGATAAATAACGCGAGACATGCGGTTTAATCGGCATCACAAAGGTAAAAGGCCCTGGCCATTTAGAAAAGGCAAACTCAAGCTGCTCGGCGCTCAACTGTGATTCATCAACATAGTCTAATAACTGGGAAAACTCGCTCGCCACTAAGATAAGGCCCTTCTGCCAAGGACGTTGTTTTACGGCGAGTAATTTTTGAATGGCAGTATCATTATCTGGGTCACAGCCTAAACCATAGACGGCTTCAGTGGGATAAGCGATAACGCCACCGTTTAACACTACGTCTTTAATGTCAGAGGGGTGCAGCTGTAACATCTTAGGATTACCTTATGGATTTAATCGTTTTTCCAAACAAATTTTGGCATCTTGGCTACCCCATCCATGGTTGGACAGGGATTATACCTAAGGCGGTTTAAGCGGCCAAACTTTTAGAGAGATCGATCACACTAAAGCGCTCGTTTGTATTTACAGCTTTTTTGCGGGCATTCTAAACGCATTCCCGCCGCACCTTTACGCTCGACTAAAATCCCAAAGCCACAACTCGGGCAGCTTTCGCAAACGGGTGGATAATTGACGATAAACTTACATTTGGGATACGCGCTACAGGCATAAAAACTCTTACCAAAACGGCTGGTTCGATGCTCAAGTTTACCCGTTTTACATTCAGGACAGGCCACCTCAGGTTTATCGCTCTCCTGATCAGGTCTTTCAATATGAGTACAATTGGGATATTGGGTACAGCCGATAAAAATGCCAAAACGCCCCGATTTAACAGCCAACTCATGGCCGCATGCGGGACATTTAGAACCTTCAATCACTTGGGTTTCAATCGATTCGTGCTGCACTAAAGGACGAGTATATTCACAGGTTGGGTAATTATTACAGCCGATAAAACTCCCATGCTTACTGTGTTTTACCGACAACTCGCTGCCACATTCGGGGCATAACTCGTATTCTTTTTCCAGTGCATGCTCATGGGCACTAAATAGTTGTTCATCGATCTTAGACATAATCATTTACCACTAGTCATTGCGGCTAATCCGCAGATAACTCACCGCACAGGTCTCAACAAACATATGGCATCAAAAAAGGAGGGCTAGCCTCCTTTCTCATTATTTATCACGTCGCAACACTTAAGAATGTAGCCGGCCTTCTTCAGGCTGCTCAAAAATTAAATCTTCCATTTGCTCATAGGCAGACTCATGGCCGGGCGCATTAAACAGCACCATCAGAATAACCCACTTAAGATCTTCGAGGATCAAGGCAGGCTCATCAAGCTCCATGACTCTGTCGATCACCATCTCACGGGTTTCGACATTAAGCACTTTAACTTGCTCTAAAAATAGCAGGAATCCACGGCACTCCACATCCAGCTTTTCCATTTCGTCTTTGGTGTAAATCCGAAACGAATGCTGATCATGATTACACAGGTAAGGCTTATCCCCTTCCTGTAACTCTGCCAGACGCTCCAACCAAGTTAAGGCTTTTAAAATCTCCGACTGATGAAAACCAGCGCGAGTGAGTTCCTTGGTTAACTCGTCTTCATCAACTAATAGTTCGACTTCACTGTGAACATAGTTTTCAAATAGATACATGAGGATATCAAACATGGCTAGCTCCTCTTTACTCTGACGTAACCACCGGGTACTGCAACAACCCAACCTTGCAACTCAAGTTCAAGCATTTGTTCTAACACCAGATCTATCGTTTTCCCACTATGTTCAACTACAGCATCAATTGTTGTAGTTTCATAACCTACACTAGCTAACAGCGATGAAAATGGCAAATCACAAATATCACCTTGCTGTATATGGTGGCTGGAGTAGAGTTCTTCAAGATGAAAGGCTGTCAAACTTGCCAGCTCTTCCACTATATCGGCCGCGCTTTCCACAAGTTTTGCCCCATCACGTAATAAATCGTGACAGCCTTGGTGAAATCCTCCTAGGATGGAGCCAGGCACGGCAAACACCTCACGCCCTTGCTCCATAGCCAACCTTGCGGTGATGAGTGAACCACTTTTGCGACAGGCTTCAACCACCAGCGTCCCTAAAGAAAGACCGCTAATGATGCGATTTCGTTTCGGGAAATTGCCCGCAAAAGGCCCAACATCTGGCCAAAACTCGCTTATTATACAGCCTTGGCGCTGAATATCCTCATAAAGCTGCTTATGTCGGCGCGGATAAGTAATATCAATCCCAGTTCCCAGCACGGCAAGCGTTCTTCCACCATGATCAACACAAGCTTTATGCGCCGCACCATCAATCCCCATCGCCATGCCGCTACAGATACTAAATCCAAGCGCCGACATCTCTCGAGCCAATTGATAAGCCACCTGTAACCCACCAGGAGATGCATTACGGCTGCCCACAACAGCAAGAGATGGAATCGCTAGCGCCTCGACGCAGCCCTTAACAAACAAAACGCAGGGTGGATCAGTTAATTGTTTTAGCAACGGAGGATAAAGCGGATCGGAAAAACAGACTAAATGATGATGTGCCGCCTGTTGTTGCCACTCTAAAGCAGCATCGACTTTTTGATAGTCAATAACCAAGCTGTGGAGCTGATTGTCAGACAAAGGGAGCGAGTGTTTCTCATGCTCGAGCCTTTGCCTGAGGTCGTCCACATCCATGTGCGTTAATAATTGTTGTGTCCGAGCGGGTCCGAGCCCAGATACCGCACTAACAATTAACCAATCAACCAAGTTTTCAGAGATTATTGACCTCTAAAGGCTAAGGAATCTGGGGCGATTAATTTATCATCGACCCGCACAGAACGCTCCGTCGATACAATCAATCCTAAACTTGCTTTATCAAACACTTTGAATACTAATAACTTACCATTGTAAACATCAGGCATTTTGAGTGCCCTGTCAGATGAAAGTGACGCAACCACATTGTCATAGGCTGTCCGCTCCATCGTGGGCACAGGTTGGCCATCGTTATTAATCACGATTTCTTCGCCATCGCGATAAATGGAGAATACCTCGCCAGGCTCAATACCGTCCTGTGTACCTTTATCAAGATAGACAACATTGAGTTTACCGGCTTCGCGCATTTTCGACTCGATTGCCAATATGGTCGCTGGCGTCTTAAGTTCTGCGGGTTTTGGCGTAAAGTAAGCTGACATTAACGCTTCATCCTCCATCGGCAACACCCTAAAGCCCGCTTTGGTTTCACGGAAATTGCTCAGAATTTTTACCTTAGACACTTTGCCAGACTCAATGACTTGGCCTGTGGATGCCAGAATCGCTTCCTGTCCTAGCGCCTCGCCCGTTTCTTTATTAAAGAATTCTCGGCCACGCTCATAGACTCCTAACTTTTGATGCAAAGGTAATTCGCTATTGATATAAATCACATCACCAACAATATGATGGCGCGACGGGCTTTCACCGCCGAGTACCATAGGTTGCATGCCTAGCCAGCTAGCATCAACCACACGGTTTTGAACGAGATAGTTTTGGATTAATGCCAAATCAACCGCAGGAACCGCATTGCTCTTGGCAATTACGCGCCCCTCTGGAGTTTTGCGAATATGGGGTTTTGCTTCACTGGCTCCAATACTCGCACTCGCGCCATTAAGCACTAATCTGGGTTGACCATCGATAAAGACTAAGGTGAGTTGATCACCGGGATAAATTAAATGAGGATTGGCTATTTGAGGGTTAACATCCCATAAACGTGGCCACTTCCACGGATCATTTAGAAAGGTTGCAGAAATATCCCACAGGGTATCGCCCTTCTTTACCACATATGACTCTGGATACCCTGCTTTCAACGTGAGAGTGTCAGCGTAAACCAATGTGCAATGAAAGGTCATTAACGCAAGTAAAATTAGCCGTTTCATGGTGCGGTCCATGTTGTTTAGCTCTTAAATCGAGCTTTTACTGTTATTGATAGGCACTAAAGATTAAAATTAACCCATTAGCCTCAGTCAGTATAACCAACTGATTGAGATTTGACAGACTTGTTAAGAGTTTAAGTATGGCACTATTAAAAGTTTTACGCTTTCCCGATGAAAGATTGCGAACTCAAGCACAACCTATCACAGAGTTTACTGCTGAGTTGCAAACTCAAATCGATAATATGTTCGAAACCATGTACCAAGAAAAAGGGATTGGTTTAGCCGCGACCCAGGTTGATTATCATAAACAACTGATCGTCATGGATTTACAAGACGAGGTTGAACGTCCTAAAGTCTTTATCAATCCCGAGATTATTGCCAGTAGCGGTGATTTCTGTAACGAAGAAGGTTGTCTGTCTGTCCCTGGTATCTATGCCAAGGTTGACCGCGCCGAATTTGTTACCGTTAAAGCACTGGATAGACACGGTAATGAATTCACCGTTGAAGCCGATGACCTATTTGCGATTTGCATTCAGCATGAAATGGATCACCTGAAAGGTAAGTTATTTGTCGACTACCTGTCGCCATTGAAGCGCCAACGGATCAAACAGAAACTTGAAAAAGCGGCCAAACAAGACGCCAAATAAGCATTAGGATCAGATTTGAAACCACTCAATATCATCTTCGCCGGAACACCGGATTTTGCCGCTCGCCATTTACAGGCGCTGATTAACTCACACCACAATGTGATTGCTGTTTACACACAGCCGGATAGACCCGCAGGGCGCGGTAAAAAACTCACCGCCAGCCCAGTGAAAGAGCTAGCGCTCGCCCACAATATTCCAGTTTATCAACCCGGTTCGCTACGCAAAGAACCCGCGCAGCAAGAACTGGCCGCCCTTAATGCCGATATTATGGTGGTGGTTGCCTACGGTTTGATCCTGCCTAAAGTCGTGCTTGATACGCCACGTTTAGGCTGTATCAATGTTCACGGTTCAATTCTGCCTCGTTGGCGCGGTGCGGCGCCGATTCAACGCGCATTGTGGGCAGGTGATAAAGAAACCGGCGTGACGATTATGCAGATGGATATCGGCCTAGATACGGGTGATATGCTGCTAAAAACCTACTTGCCAATTGAAGATGACGATACTTCGGCAAGTCTTTACGAGAAGTTAGCCCAGCAAGGACCCGATGCGCTACTGCAAGCTCTCGAGGCTTTAGCCAACGGCACTTTAGCCGCTGAAAAACAAGATGAAGCCTTAGCTAACTACGCCGAAAAACTCAGTAAAGAAGAAGCGAGGTTAGATTGGACTAAATCCGCGACCCAATTATGGCAAGAAGTCCGCGCCTTCAATCCATGGCCTGTGAGCTACTTTGAGCACCAAGGCAATACTATCAAGGTGTGGCAGACCCAAGTCAGCACCACCAGCAGCAATGCCGCACCCGGCACTATTATCAGCGCCAGTAAAAAAGGCATTGAAGTCGCCACCGGCGATGGTGTGTTAACCCTGCTCAGCATGCAATTACCCGGTAAGAAACCCCTCAGCGTTGCAGATATTCTCAATGCCCGCGGCGAGTGGTTTACCCCAAATACTCGTCTCAATAACGAGGCGCAATAATGATGAACTTGCGAGCACTAACGGCCAAAGCCATCTTCGACGTATTAGAAAAAGGCGTGTCACTTTCAGTTGCCCTGCCAGAACAGCAAAGGCATCTTGCTAGTGGTAAAGATAAAGCCCTGCTCGCCGAGCTCTGCTACGGCGTAATGCGTACTTTGCCACAGATAGAAAAACGCGTTGCCGAATGTTTGGCCAATCCCCTCAAAGGTAAGCAAAGGATCATCCACCAGCTATTGATTGTTGGCTGTTACCAGCTTTACTTCACCCGCATACCAAGCCATGCGGCCATATCCGAAACCGCAGAGGCCTGCCGTCAGTTAAAGTTTGAGGGAATGGTAAAGGTCGTCAATGGCGTGCTGCGTAATATTCAGCGCCAATTAACACCGCTTAGCACAGAGTCGGAGACCTTAAGCTACAACACGCCGGGCTGGTTAATTAAGCGCTTAAAAGCCGCTTATCCTCACAACTGGCAAGAGATAATCCAGCAAAGTCATGAGCGTCCACCCATGTGGCTACGTAACAATCGCCTCTCCCAAAGCCGCGATGAATATCTTGCCGCCCTGAGTGAGCTAGAGATAGAAGCCAGTGCGGGCCTGAGTGATGATGCAATCCTGCTTGCCCATCCCAAGGATGTGGCGACATTACCACGCTTCCACGAAGGTGCAGCATCAGTGCAAGATGGCGCCGCCCAATGGGCCGCGACCCTGCTGGCTCCCCAAGCGAACGAACTGGTCCTTGACGCCTGTGCCGCACCAGGTGGTAAAAGCTGCCATTTACTCGAACTTGAACCTAGCATCAAGCTGGTTGCCGTCGATTTCGATGCCAAACGTCTCGAGCGCGTGCAACAGAACCTTGACCGTTTATCATTAAAAGCGGAAGTTATTCATGGCGATGCGGCCAATATCGACTCATGCTGGCAGGGTGAACAATTTGATCGTATCTTACTCGACGCACCTTGCTCAGCGACGGGCGTTATCCGCCGCCATCCCGATATCAAATGGTTACGCAAAAACCATGACATCGAAGAACTGGCCGAGCTGCAAAGACAAATTCTCGATCACTGCTGGAAGTGGCTCAAGCCCGGTGGCACACTCCTGTATGCAACTTGCTCTATTTTGCCGCAGGAAAATCGAGACCAAATTAGTGCATTTTTAGCCAGAACCGCAGATGCTAAGCTAGACACACTTGCCCAGCAGGCTTCAAGCCAAGATATTGGTTGGCAAATCACGCCGGGACAACACAACATGGATGGGTTTTATTACGCCCGTTTATTGAAAGCGACCCATTAGGAAGTAAGCAAGGCCATGAAAATTATCATATTAGGTGCGGGTCAAGTTGGGGGAACCTTGGCCGAAAATTTGGTGGGTGAAAACAACGATATCACCATCGTCGATAGCGACAAATCCAGATTACGCGCCCTGCAGGATAAATATGACCTTCGCGTCGTGGCGGGCCATGGTGCCCACCCCGATGTACTGAAAGAGGCTGGCGCCGAAGATGCCGACATGCTGATTGCTGTGACGAACAGCGATGAATGCAACATGGTCGCCTGCCAAATGGCCTACAGCCTATTTGGTACACCGACTAAAATCGCCCGTATTCGCTCCGAACCTTATCTAGCGATGCGCGATAAATTATTTATCGACAGTGAGACCAAAAATAGCGATGGGCGTCCTCGCGGCGGTTTTGTAATCGATGAACTTATCGCACCCGAACAGTTAGTGACCGCTTACATTCAACGTTTGGTTGAGTATCCCGGTGCGCTGCAAGTGCTCGAATTTGCCGAAGGGCGCTTAAGTTTAGTTGCGGTTCGCGCCTATTACGGCGGCCCTTTAGTCGGTAATGCCTTGGCCGCACTTCGCGAGCATATGCCAAATATTGATACCCGGGTGGCGGCGATTTTCCGCCAAGGTCGCCCTATCATGCCCCGCGGTACGACTATTATCGAAGCCGATGACGAAGTATTTTTCGTGGCCGACAGTCGCCATATCCGCGCGGTGATGAGTGAGATGCAAAAGCTGGATAACTCCTACCGCAATATCATGATTGCCGGCGGTGGTAACATAGGCTTAGGCCTGGCTAAACGCCTCGAACGCACCCATTCAGTCAAATTGATTGAACACAAGTTCGAACGCGCAGAGTCTCTATCCGAACAACTTGAAAACACCACAGTATTTTGTGGTGACGCCTCAGATCAAGAGCTGCTACTCGAAGAACATATCGACCAAACCGATGTGTTTATTGCCGTCACCAACGATGATGAAGCCAATATCATGTCCGCCCTGCTAGCCAAGCGCATGGGGGCGAAAAAGGTGATGGTGCTGATCCAGCGCGAAGCCTATGTGGATATTGTGCAAGAAGCTAATATCGATATCGCGATTTCACCCCAGCAGGCAACGATTTCAGCCTTACTGACCCATATCCGCCAAGGCGATATCTGTAACGTGTATTCCTTACGTCGAGGCGCCGCCGAAGCCATCGAAGCCATTGCCCACGGTGACTCCAGCACCTCTAAAGTTGTTGGCAAGGCCATTGGCGATATCAAGCTGCCGCCGGGAACCACTATTGGCGCAATTGTGCGGAATGAGGAAGTGTTGATGGCTCATGATAAAACAGTGATTGAGCAAGGGGATCACGTGATTTTGTTTTTGGTAAACAAAAAATTTATCGGCGAAGTCGAGAAGCTGTTCCAACCTAGCGCCTTCTTCTTTTAAGTCATCATCCTATGCTGAACTTTAGACCGTTATTGTTTATTTTAGGGCTGTTTTTATCGATGTTAACAGCCTTTATGTTAGCGCCCTTACTTCTTGCCGCATTCAACGGCGAGGAGACCGTAGGCTCTTTCATGTTATCGGCTTTAGTCACAGGGATTTGCGCCAGCCTGTGTTTGCATAACGGCCAAAGTAAGGCCATTAACCTCAATATTCGAGATATGTTTCTGCTCACCAGCCTAACTTGGCTGATCGTGAGTCTGTTTGCGGCTATGCCTTTTACGCTTTACCACGGTATAGGTTATACGGATGCCTTCTTCGAGACCATGTCCGGTATTACCACCACAGGTTCAACCGTGCTCTCAGGGTTAGATACGATGGATCACAGTATCTTAATCTGGCGCTCGTTATTGCAATGGCTCGGTGGTATTGGCTTTATCGTGATGGCGGTTGCGATTCTGCCCTTCTTAAACGTTGGTGGTATGCGGCTGTTCCGCACTGAGTCATCGGATTGGAGTGACAAGGCAGTTCCTCGTACCCAAAGCATGGCTAAGCATTTATTCTTTATCTATATTTTACTGACTATTATCTGCTGTATTGCCTACCATGTTGCAGGCATGACGTGGTTTCAAGCCATCAACCATGCGATGACCACACTGTCGACGGGAGGCTATTCAACCTCAGATAATTCGATGGCGGCGTTTTCCAATTCTGCCCATTGGGTTGGCGTTGTGTTTATGGCGGCGGGAGGTTTACCCCTGCTGATGTTTGTGCAGATGATCCAACAGCGCGATTTAAGCGTTTGGAATGATGCCCAAGTCAAAGGCTTCTTATTTTTTCTGACCTTTGTTTCTTGCTTTATTGGTGTTTGGTTATGGCAAACCCGCGATATCGCCTTGATTGATGCATTACGCTTATCCAGCTTTAACGTCGTATCTGTTGTGACCACAACGGGCTATGGGTTAACCGACTATGGTACGTGGGGCGCATTTGCTAATATCGCTTTTCTGTTCTTAATGTTTGTCGGTAGCTGTTCTGGCTCGACCTCTGGCGGGATCAAAATCTTCCGCTTTCAAATTGCTGGCGCCATTATGCGCGAGCAGTTAAAGCAGCAATGTCATCCCAATGGGATATTTAGGGAGCGCTATAATAACCGCCTGATTAGTGAGGATATTGTGCGCTCGCTGATCACCTTTGTACTGCTATTTATGTTTGTGATTGTTGGGCTTTCGGTGATTTTGGTGTTGACAGGGCTCGACCCCATGACCAGTTTTACTGGCGCAATTACCGCAGTCACCAACGTTGGCCCAGGACTTGGGCCGATTATTGGCCCAGCGGGTAACTTCTCGACACTGCCCGATCTGGCTAAGTGGGCGCTTGCATTAGGTATGTTGCTAGGACGCTTAGAGATTTTAACTGTGGCCGTACTATTCCATCCCAGTTTTTGGAAATACTAGTCGTATCAGTCATCAACTAAAAATGCGCTCACAGAGCGCATTTTTATTAGGCGGGCTCAGCAACCTTAGCCAAAGTCAGCAAATGGTCGGCATAGACCTTCACATCTTCCCAGTCGGTATAATCGATCACCGCCTTAGGATCCGTTGGCCCTTTGGTGATTTTCATAATCAATTGGATCATTAATCTGTCGTACCAAGGCCACGAAGGGTAATCCACCTTACCAGCAATAATCTTCAAATCGGCGGGAGTCCAAGGTGATAAGGTTATGAATTTTTGCAGGTATTTATTGTTCTCTGGAATACGTTTTTCAGGATTACGCGCCACCACATTGACGCAGAAAAAACTGTTTGGCAACGCACTCAACGCTTGCGAATGTTGTTCAACAAACTGGAATACGCTCTTGTCATAGGTACCATAGAGTACGCAAGCCCCCAAAGCCACCAGTTGATAATCGGGCCAGTTAATCCTTGTTGCAGCCGCACTATTGATGTCGACTAAGTCAACCTCAGCACCACGCAGAGTCAATTGCTGCGCGATTGCATTCGCAATCTTGGCCGTGTGGCCACCACGGGTAAAATAAAGCACCAAAATGCGTGTCATGGGGTATTCCCGTTCCGTTAAAGTGTGGCACCATTGTGGCAATCATCTGTTAAATAAACCCCTGATAGGATCACAAATCAGCGTTGTCTCATATTCTGAAATGCAAAAATTGAGATCTGAATTGCCGAGCAGTATGATTGCGTATAGAAACATGTTCAATTAGAATTATCTAATCAAAAGCGATCAAGTGAGTACCTTATGCAAAATGATATAGATGTAAATGCAATGGTAACTAATGCGGAAAGTGCGGCTAAATGGCTTAAAGCTATAGCGAATCCTTATCGCTTAATGATTCTGTGCCTTTTACTGGATAAAGAGCTGAGCGTGACGGAACTGAATGCGACAGTTCCTTTAAGCCAATCGGCACTATCACAGCATTTAGCAGTATTGCGAGCTGAAGACTTAGTCGATACCCGTAAGAGCTCCCAGATTGTGTATTACAAGCTTAAGAATGAACAAGTCACCCAAGTGATTTCCATTCTACATAGTCGTTACTGCGCGGTATAAATCGTTAAACGACGCCATGCAGTCATAAAGCCCTAGCTGAGACTAGGGCTTTATCATTTTTACAGCTTGCTAAAGTGCGTTCCGAAGGCTTCGACTTTACCCCAATCGGTAAACTCGAAGGTGCCCTTCAGGTCAGTCGGCCCCTTAGTCATCCACATGATAAAGCGGATCATGGTCCGGTCGAATAAACTATATTTAGGATAATCAATCTTGCCTGCAAACACCGCCAATTGCTGTGGTTGCCACAGCGATAATTTAAGGAACTTTTGCATGTAAGGATTGGTTTCTGGCGTGTTCTTTAATGGCTTACGCGCCACCACATTTACAGTGAAAAAACCGTTAATTTTTGCACTTAACACCGCGTGGTTGCGATTTACAAACTGATATAGCTCAGGTCTATGTTTACCATAACGAATACTCGCACCAATCAGCACTTTATCGAAATCGACAAGACTTAAGGCCTCGGCCTGTTCTAAGGTGACTAACGACACCTGCTCACCCGCTTGTTCGGCAAGCGTTTTGATTTTTCGGCAAATTTCCAGTGTTTGGCCATCGATTGTCGAATAGATTATTAATGTCTGCATATCAATCCTTCCAGAAAGTTGGCGTGAACAAAATCAACAAGGTAAAGACTTCGAGGCGACCAAATAACATGGCCACCACCAGCACCCATTTGGCGCCATCACCGATACTGGCATAGTTACTCGCCACTTCCCCAAGCCCTGGGCCAAGGTTATTTAAACAGGCAGCGGTGGCACTAAAGGCCGTAATATCGTCCAGCCCCATGGCCATTAGCGCCAACATACACAGTACGAAAACTAAAGCGTAGGCAGAGAAAAATCCCCATACTGCATCGACGACACGATCTGGTAACGCCTTGGAGCCAATACGAATTGAGAACATCGCCTTAGGGTGAACCAAGCGCTTAAGTTCACGAGAACCTTGCAACAGCAGCAGGATAACTCGGATCACCTTTATCCCGCCCGCAGTTGAACCACCACACCCACCGATAAAGCTTGAGAAGATCAACAGAATCGGCAGGAAAAGCGGCCACATATGGAAACTTTCAGTACCAAAGCCAGCAGTTGTCGCCACCGAAACCGCTTGGAATAAGGCGTGATCTAAGGTTTCTTCTGGCGAGTCATAAATCCCTGAGTGATAAAGGGTTAAGAAGCAAATCGCCGTCAGCACCAACTGAATTGCCACCAGCATCTTGAACTCAGTGTCTCGAAAATAGACTCTAAAATTGATCCCGCGGCGCGAAAATGCCGCAAAGTGCACGCTAAAGTTCACTGCAGAGACTATCAAAAAGAATACGCAAATCAGATTGATTACAGGGCTGTTAAAGTAGCCCATACTGGCATCGTGGGTCGAAAAGCCCCCGATGGCGATGGTCGAAAACGAGTGACACACGGCATCGAATACGCTCATCCCCGCCAGCCAATAGGCGCCAGCACAGGTGATGGTTAGCAGTAGATAGATGTACCATAACGCCTTAGCCGTTTCGGCAATCCTCGGCGTCATCTTACTGTCCTTCACAGGCCCTGGAATCTCGGCGCGATACAGCTGCATGCCCCCAACTCCAAGCACAGGCAGAATCGCCACAGCTAGAACAATGATCCCCATACCGCCGAGCCATTGCAGCATATGTCGATAAAACAGAATGGCCTTAGGTAAGGAGTCCAGTCCGACAATAACGGTGGCTCCTGTGGTAGTTAGTGCGGAGAATGATTCGAAGAAACTATCGGTCCAGCTGAGATCGGGTTGGCTTGAGAAGATAAAGGGTAAGGCACCGATGGAGCCAAGCACTGTCCAGAACAAAACTACGATCAGGAAACCCTCGCGAGTTCGTAATTCCTCTTTGCAGCGACGATTAGGATACCAGAGCCAAAAACCGATAAATAAGCTAACAAAAAATGCCTGAATAAACGCAGTACCACCGCCATCGTTATACCAAATGGCGATTAAGGCTGGCGGCAGCATAGTGATGGAGAACAGGCCGATTAGCAGGCCTATGATTCTTATTATGGTTTTGTATTGCATTCCGCGTGTTCAATTATTCCATTGGCTGCAAAGGTATTTTCAGCATTTTGCATATTTTGGCATAATTTACGCAGGCATCACAGCTCAAACTCTGCTCGCAGGCTACCCTGACTCAACGTTGCCAGTGATTCATTCAATATACCCTGTAGCTGTTTGCCTATTTCAAAATGGATATCAACGGCTTCGGCAAATTGCTTATCGATGATCACCGCTTCTAACTGTTGTAATAAATGTTCGACATCCCTTAATTGAGTGTAATCACAATGCAGTTTGGCTGGATAACGAAATTGCTTCAATCGCGTCGGCAATTGCCCTAAACCTTGGCGTAATCCCGAAGTATAGGCACGCACTAAACCGCCCACACCTAACTTAGTACCGCCATAGAAACGCACCACCACGGCACCGACTTCACCGAGATTCGCGCCTTGTAATACTGCGAGCATTGGACGACCAGCGCTGCCCGCTGGCTCACCATCGTCACTCGAACCGATGGCAATGCTGTCGTTGGGCGCTCCAGCAATAAAGGCATAGCAGTAATGGCTGGCGCCGGGATAATCTCGCTTTATGTCAGTAAGTACTAACTTCAGCTGTTCTAAACTTGTGCAATGAAATAGAAAAGAGATAAAGCGGCTATGCTTTATCTCTTCTTCTATCTGCACATTTTCACTCGGTATCAGATAACTTTCGAGCACTCGCTCTCCCTAAAATCACGCTAAGCCCAGTTCGCGGGTCATATTTTCGTTTCGATCCTGATGCACAATCACATTATCTTCGATACGAATGCCGCCAAAAGGTCGCAGCTCATCAACGGTGCGCCAATTGATCTGCTGACCACGGCTATCTTGTTTTAGCTCATTGAGTAAAGTGTCGATAATGTATAATCCTGGCTCCATCGTAAGCACTTGGTTTGGCGCCAAAATACGGGTGCAACGCAGGAATGGATGGGCTTCAGGCGCCGGAATATGAGTGCCACGTTCATCGAAGGCAAAACCTCCCACATCATGCACTTGCAAGCCTAGCATATGACCGAGTCCATGGGGAAAGAAGGCACTGGTAATGCCTTGGTCGACTAAGCCTTGGGCATCGCCCGTGGCTAACTCAAAATCCAGCAGCATTTGTGCGACTTTACCATGGGTCGCCAAGTGTAAATCGGGATAACGCACACCCGGGCGCATCATATCGATCAGTTCGAGCTGCGCCTTGTTCATGGCAGTGAGCAATTCATCAAAGCGATTCTTCTCAAACGCATAGGTACGAGTGATATCCGACGCATAACCAAAATAACTAGCACCCGCATCGATTAAAAAAGATAAACGTCGCGCCGGATTTTGATGCTCGAGTGCGGTGTAATGCAAAATCGCCGCATTTTGGTTTAAGGCAATGATATTACCGTAGGGCACTTCGTTCTCGCCCTGTCCCACGGCAGATAAATACTGCTGCTGAATTTCAAACTCGCTGGCACCGTTATAGAAGGCATTTTTAGCCGCTAAATGCCCTTGCACCGCAATCTGGTTCGCTCGGCGCATACATTCGAGTTCATATTCGGTTTTAGTGGTACGGTGGAAATGCAGATAGCTCATCACAGAGTCAGGATTGCGACTGGTGAAACCCAGCACCTCAGCCACATCTAAATGCTCACCCAAATAAGCCCAGTTAGCGATATCGGCAGGCAATAGTTCGGCAACCTTATCGGCCTTAGTGAGTAATTTGATCTCAAAATGCTCGGTCCAGAACATCTCCGGCACGTCAGACACCTTATGCCAAAAATCCACAGGGCGATAAAAAATCAGTTGCGGCTTATCGCGACCATTCACCACTAACCAACAGTTAGGGTTATCCAACACAGGTAACCAAGCCTTGAAATGGGGATTGGCTTTAAAAGGATAATTAATGTCGTCCAAAAACATTCGATGTGGCTGACCCGAGTGGATCACTAAACCTGATAATGCTTCACGCGATACAATTTCAGCAACTCGACGATTAAGCTCGGCGATGTGGGCATGATAGTGATGAGCCAAGTGATCCATGTTTCATATCCTGTAATGAACGATAGTTAATAAAAAAACCGCAAATCTGACTAAGCCATATAGGCTCAGTGTTTTCCTCTACTTACGCCCTCATTTCGCACGGGGTAGCAAATTCTCGATTTAAGCCTATGCTTTTAATTCTAAAAATAAAATTACCCAACTAGCCAGCGAGTAATACCGCTAAAGTACAAATTCCCACTACGTACTCTTTCGCGTAATCTGGCACTTCTACACTTTGTGCAGTGTATCACAAAGCTGAAAATTCACTCTAGCCGACAAGAAATTAAACAGTCGTTTAAATTGGGTGTTGTAATTTATCGAATTTCGAAGCACACTGGCACACAACTGGTCAAATGATGGCCGAAGCTGCTGTGAGATAGAGAGTCGTACTAACACCAAAAAATAATGGTGGGTATCACTTTTAAGCCAAAAGGAAGCAAGCAATGATCTACCAAAGTCCTACAATTCAGGTTGAGTTACTCGAGGATAATATTGCCAAGCTGTGCTTTAACGCACCCGGTTCGGTGAACAAATTCGACAGAGAAACACTCGCCTCACTCGATGCCGCATTAGATAGCATTAAACAACAATCAAACATTCAGGCTTTAGTGCTGACCTCAGGTAAAGATACCTTTATCGTGGGTGCCGACATTACTGAATTTTTAGGCTTATTCGCACAGGATGATGCGGTACTGCTCTCTTGGGTTGAACAGGCCAATGCCGTATTCAATAAACTTGAAGATTTACCTTTCCCAACCGCTTCTGCAATTAAAGGTTTTGCCCTAGGCGGCGGTTGTGAAACCATTCTGTCAACGGATTTCCGTATTGCTGACACCACAGCCAAAATCGGTCTACCCGAAACCAAGCTAGGCATCATCCCAGGCTTTGGTGGAACAGTGCGCTTACCACGTGTGATTGGTGCTGACAACGCCCTTGAGTGGATCACCACGGGTAAAGACCAAAGCGGCGAAGATGCATTAAAAGTCGGCGCTGTTGACGCCGTTGTCGCTCCAGAAGCCTTAGAAGCTGCGGCGATTCAAATGCTAAAAGATGCAGTAGCAGAAAAGCTTGATTGGCAAGCGCGTCGCCAACGCAAATTATCGCCACTGACACTGCCTAAACTCGAAGCCATGATGTCTTTCACGACCGCTAAAGGCATGGTTTTCTCTGTCGCAGGCAAACATTACCCAGCACCAATGGCAGCGGTAAACGTAGTTGAACAAGCGTCGACCAAAGGCCGCGCCGAAGCACTACAAATTGAACATCAAGCTTTCATCAAGTTAGCGAAAACCGATGTAGCCAAAGCACTAATCGGTATCTTCCTTAATGATCAATTCGTTAAAGGCAAAGCGAAGAAAGCGGGCAAGCTCGCTAAAGATGTGAAAAGCGCAGCCGTATTAGGTGCAGGCATTATGGGGGGCGGTATCGCTTACCAAAGCGCCAGCAAAGGCACGCCAATCGTCATGAAGGACATCGCTCAACCTGCATTAGATTTAGGTTTAGGCGAAGCCGCTAAACTGTTATCTGCGCAAGTTGCTCGCGGCCGCTCTACCCCAGAAAAAATGGCTAAAGTGCTGAACAACATCACCCCAGCATTAGACTATGCCCCAGTGAAACATGCTGACGTGGTTGTCGAAGCCGTCGTTGAGCATCCCAAAGTTAAGGCACAAGTACTGGCGGAAGTTGAACAATACGTCAGTGAAGATGCGATTATCGCCTCTAACACTTCAACTATTTCAATCAACCTGCTCGCGAAGAGCATGAAGAAGCCAGAGCGCTTCTGTGGTATGCACTTCTTCAACCCTGTGCACAAAATGCCATTAGTTGAAGTTATCCGTGGCGAGCACAGCTCAGAAGAAACCATCGCATCAGTTGTTGCCTACGCCAGCAAAATGGGTAAAACCCCAATCGTTGTTAACGATTGCCCGGGCTTCTTCGTTAACCGCGTTCTCTTCCCTTACTTTGCTGGCTTTAACGGCCTGCTCGCCGAAGGTGGCGACTTTGCCGCTATCGACAAAGTGATGGAAAAACAATTCGGCTGGCCAATGGGCCCTGCTTATCTGCTAGACGTTGTCGGTTTAGACACAGGCCACCACGCCCAAGCAGTAATGGCCGAAGGCTTCCCCGATCGTATGGGCAAATCCGGCAATGACGCGATTGACGTGATGTTCGAAAACAAACGTCTCGGTCAGAAGAATGGCAAAGGCTTCTACGCTTACTCTGTGGATAGCCGCGGTAAGCCAAAGAAAGACGTCGACCCAACCAGCTACGAGCTGCTGAAGGCCGCCTTTGGTGAACAAAAAGCATTCGATGCGGATGAAATCATCGCCCGCACTATGATCCCAATGATTATCGAAACCGTTCGCTGTTTAGAAGAAGGCATTGTGGCATCACCTGCCGAAGCAGATATGGGCTTAGTCTACGGTTTAGGCTTCCCACCATTCCGTGGTGGTGTGTTCCGTTACTTAGATACTATGGGCGTAGCGAACTTTGTCGCCTTAGCTGACAAATACGCTCACTTAGGTGGTTTGTATCAAGTCACTGACGCCATGCGCGCCCTTGCAGCCAACAACGGTAGCTACTACCAAGCCTAATTAGCGGGAAAGGAATTTAATTATGAAACAAGCTGTTATCGTAGATTGCATTCGTACTCCTATGGGCCGTTCTAAGGCTGGGGTGTTCCGTAATGTACGTGCAGAAACACTCTCTGCCGAATTAATGAAAGGTCTATTACTGCGTAACCCGCAATTAGATCCCAATACGATTGAAGACGTTATTTGGGGCTGCGTGCAGCAAACCCTAGAGCAAGGCTTCAACATTGCCCGTAACGCATCATTGCTGGCAGGTATCCCGAAAACGGCTGGCGCCGTGACAGTCAACCGCCTATGTGGTTCTTCAATGGAAGCCATCCACCAAGCCGCACGTGCCATTATGACTGGCATGGGCGACACCTTTATCATCGGCGGTGTTGAGCATATGGGCCACGTGCCGATGAACCACGGTGTGGATTTCCATCCTGGTTTAGCTAATAACGTCGCCAAAGCCTCCGGCATGATGGGCTTAACCGCAGAAATGCTCGGCAAGCTCCACGGCATCACCCGTGAGCAGCAGGATGCCTTTGCAGTGCGTTCACACCAACGCGCTTACGCAGCCACAGTTGAAGGCCGTTTTGCCAAGGAAATCTATGGCATCGAAGGCCATGATGCTAACGGTGCACTGATTAAAGTACTGCACGACGAAGTGATTCGCCCAGAAACGACCATGGAATCGTTAGCAGCACTGCGCCCAGTATTCGACCCTGCAAACGGTACTGTGACTGCGGGTACCTCATCAGCCTTATCCGACGGTGCTTCAGCGATGTTAATTATGGAAGAATCTAAAGCGCGCGCTTTGGGTCTACCAATCCGTGCTCGCATTCGCTCTATGGCGGTTGCAGGTTGTGACGCAGCTATTATGGGTTACGGCCCAGTGCCAGCCACACAAAAAGCACTGGCTCGCGCAGGCATTACCGTTGCTGATTTAGATGTTATTGAACTAAACGAAGCCTTTGCTGCTCAGTCTTTACCTTGTGTGAAAGATTTAGGTTTAGCAGATGTGGTTGATGACAAAATCAACCTCAACGGCGGCGCAATTGCACTAGGTCACCCACTGGGTTGTTCTGGCGCGCGTATTTCAACGACGCTGATCAACCTGATGGAACACAAAGATGCGACCTTAGGTTTAGCCACTATGTGTATCGGTTTAGGCCAAGGTATTGCAACCGTTTTCGAACGCGTTTAATCCTTAACGATTCTCCCTTCAAAGAGCCGGACTCAGTTCCGGCTTTTTTATGCAGCTTTAAAATCATTGTGAAATAATGCCACGCTAAAACGTCGATGATAAAGTTGCTAAGCCAAAAACGCTTAAAGTTAGATTATCTCGATTTTATAGCAGCTATAAAAGTCCCGTATTTTTTTATGATGAAGAGATCCATCCCATTCTCAAGCATTTGAGGAAGATTAGGGATCACGAAATAACATTGTTCCACGTGAAACATCTCACTAATCCCGATTCTCGTCTAAATAAAATGGAGTAAAACCAATTACCCGTTGCATCACAAAATCAGGCCGCCAACTTGGTTTATCAAAACCACTGGAGTAACATTAGCCAATTCTGTTTAACCGTTCAGTCGAGGTCATATGAACGACGTTTTCTCAACCGCACAACACAAACTGGATGCTCTTGGTTTGCGCTGCCCAGAACCAGTAATGATGGTGCGTAAAACGGTAAGACAAATGGCTCAAGGAGAAACACTGCTTATCATCGCGGATGATCCTGCTACTACCCGTGATATTCCCAGTTTTTGTGAGTTTATGGATCACACACTGATCGCCAGTGAAACCAACCAAATACCCTATCAATATTTGATTAAAAAGGGACTCTAAGTCCCAACATCGACATTAGGATAAGGACATCAAACATGCCGAAACTAGTTGCTATCGCCTATAAAACGATTAAACGCGGACCAATGAATGAGGTGCTGTGCGCGAATGTCACCCAGCACAGCGGTATTGAAAAAGATGTATTTGGTCGCCCAGGCAAAAGGCAAGTCACCGTACTCTCGCTCCAGCAGTGGCAAATAGCGTGTCAAAGTATAGGTGCAAATTTACCTTGGACGACTCGCCGCGCCAATCTTTTAGTCGATGGATTAACTTTTAGTCCTGCCGATGTGGGTAAACAGTTGCACATTGGGGATCTCTGCCTCGAAGTCACAGGAGAAACTGATCCCTGTAAAAAGATGGACCAAGCTCATGCCGGCTTAGAGTCAGCACTAACACCTGATTGGCGAGGCGGTGTCACTTGCCGTGTCATCAATGATGCCATGATCCACATCGGCGATCCCGTCACATTAAACTAATCATCACTTCATGGAGAGTAAGCTGCATTACTCTCCCACAGTTTCTCCGCCTCAACTGCTGCCCCTCGGTCATTAATTGAAACAGTATTTCCGTTTTCCTTACAGGGTATTTGTGCGATAACTTAGCGTAGCATTAACAAATATTTATCCAACCTGATAACAATCAAGCCCTAGAATAACGATAACAGGACATAACATGTTGAAACCTAAGCTGACACCGCTTTATATCGCCCTGATGCTTGGCCTTAACTCCCACGCTGTACAGGCAGCAGACGCCCAAAAAACGAGTTGGGACGTCAATGCGCCAGCCAATGCCCCGCTAGAAAAAGTGGCAATAGATGTAACCGAAGGCACTTGGATGAACATCAGTGTCAGTCCAGACGGCAAACATTTAGTATTCGATTTACTCGGTGATATTTATCAAATCCCAGTCACGGGAGGTGAAGCAAAACCATTAGCTCAAGGCATAGCCTGGCAAATGCAGCCCGTTTATAGCCCTGATGGTAAACACATCGCCTTTACCTCTGATGCGGATGGTGGTGACAATATTTGGATTATGGATGTCGATGGCAGCAATCCACGCACCGTCACATCAGAAACTTTTCGCTTACTCAACAGCCCAGCGTGGAGCCCTGATTCGCAATATTTAGTGGGTCGTAAACATTTTACCGCCAGTCGTAGTTTAGGTGCCGGCGAAGTATGGCTCTACCATGTTGCTGGTGGCGAAGGTGTAAAACTCACCGAACGCCCAAATGATGAGAAAGACTTAGGTGAACCTGCCTATTCACCCGATGGCCGCTATATCTATTTCAGTCAAGATGACACTCCAGGAAAAACCTTCCATTACTCCAAAGACTCAGTAAACGGCATCTATAAAATCAAGCGTTACGATACCAAAACAGGTGATATCGAAATTCTGATCGAAGGGACTGGCGGAGCCATTCGCCCAACCCCAAGTCCTGATGGCACCAAACTGGCCTACATCAAGCGTGATGATTTCCAATCATCCTTATATTTGCTTGATTTGAAATCCGGTGAAACCACTAAACTGTTCGGCGATTTAGACCGCGATATGCAAGAGACTTGGGCAATCCATGGTGTTTACCCGACGATGGCATGGACTCCAGACAACAAAGACATCTTCTTCTGGGCTAAAGGCAAAATTAACCGCCTCAACGTTGCTAATAAAACGGTCACCGATATTCCATTTTCCGTAAAAACCCAAATAGACGTTCAGCCTTCAGTACGCTTTAAACAAGATATTGATAAAGATGTATTCGATGTAAAAATGCTGCGAATGGCACAAGTTTCACCGGATGGAAGTAAGGTCGCCTTCGAAGCATTGGGTAAAATCTGGTTGAAGACACTTCCCGATGGCAAGATGTCGCGCTTAACCGAGTTAGATAACGATATCGAAGAACTCTATCCCCAGTGGTCGCGTGATGGCAAAAATATTGTCTTCACAACTTGGAATGACCAAGACCAAGGCACAGTACAAGTGATCAGCGCTAAAGGTGGCAAAGCGAAACAAGTTACCACTGAGCCAGGAAAATACGTCGAGCCCACCTTTTCTCCCGATGGCGAACTTGTGGTGTATCGTAAAACCCAAGGCGGCCATCTCACACCTCGAACTTGGTCGCAGGAACCAGGTCTGTACAAGGCCGATTTAAAAACCAAGCAAAATAAAAAAATCTCCGCAGAAGGCTATCAAGCACAATTCGGAGCCTCAGCCGATCGCATATTTTTTATGAATAGTGGTGAAGATGACACACCGCAGCTTGCCTCTATTAACTTGGATGGGTTTGATAAGCGCGTTCACTACAGCAGTAAGCATGCAACTGAATTTAGAGTCTCACCCGACGGTAAACAGCTTGCCTTTGCCGAGCGCTTTAAAGTTTGGGTGACGCCCTTTGCTAAACATGGTGAAACCGTTGAAATCGGCCCTAACGCCAGCAATCTTCCAGTCACTCAGTTAAGTGTGCGAGCCGGCGAAAGTATCAGTTGGAATAGCAAGAGTAATCAACTCTATTGGACTCTTGGCCCAGAACTGTACCAAGCCGATGTTGATTCGCAGTATCTTAAAAAGAACGCGCAAACTAAGCCAAGCATTATCAATTTAGGCTTTACTGAAAAAGCTGATGTTCCACGTGGAACAGTCGCCTTTGTAGGCGGTAAAGTGATCACCATGGAAAATGACCAAGTCATCGATAAGGGAGTCGTGATCGTCAAAGACAATCATATTGTTGCTGTTGGCGACGCTAACACGGCAATTCCAAAGGATGCACAAGTTATCGATATAAGCGGCAAATCCATTATGCCCGGTTTGTTTGACGCTCACGCCCATGGCGCCCAGGCCGATGATGAAATAGTGCCCCAACAAAACTGGGCGCTCTACTCTGGATTATCCCTAGGCGTGACGACCATCCATGATCCATCGAACGATACCACTGAAATCTTTGCCGCTTCTGAGCAACAAAAAGCTGGTAATATCGTTGGCCCGCGGATTTTCTCCACTGGAACAATTCTCTACGGCGCAAATGCACCCGGATACACCTCGCATATCGACTCACTCGATGATGCAAAATTCCATTTAGAGCGACTCAAAAAAGTTGGTGCCTTTAGCGTTAAGAGCTACAACCAACCGCGTCGCAATCAAAGACAACATGTTATCGCTGCAGCTCGTGAACTCGAAATGATGGTCGTGCCAGAGGGTGGCAGCTTACTGCAACATAACCTGACCATGGTTGCCGATGGCCATACAACCGTAGAACACTCGTTACCCGTGGCAAATATTTATAACGATATTAAACAGTTCTGGGGCCAAACTAAGGTCGGTTACACTCCAACCTTGGTCGTCGCCTACGGCGGTATTTCGGGTGAAAACTATTGGTATGATAAGACCGATGTGTGGGCCCATCCACGTTTGTCTATGTATGTGCCAAGCGATATTTTGCAGGCTCGATCAATGCGTCGCCCCCACGCTCCAGACAGTCACTACAACCACTTCAATGTTGCTAAAGTGGCTAATGAGTTTAATAAATTAGGCATTCATCCAAATATTGGCGCCCACGGTCAACGTGAGGGTTTAGCCGCCCATTGGGAAATGTGGATGTTCGCCCAAGGTGGCATGAGCAATATGGATGTACTCAAAACTGCGACCATCAACCCTGCCACCACCTTCGGCTTAGAGCATCAACTTGGCTCGATTAAGCCAGGTAAGCTTGCAGATTTAATCGTTATTGATGGCGATCCATTAGCGGATATTCGAGTCACAGATAAAGTCACTTATACTATGGTCAATGGTAAGTTGTTTGATGCTGAGTCGATGAACCAACTCAATGGCAGCAAACAACAGCGTAAGCCTTTCTTCTTCCAGAAAATCTAATCTCAGCAAGTAGAAATAACAAAAGGCATGTTCCACGTGGAACATGCCTTTTCTATTTCGCTGCCCATCAAAGCAAACTGAATTAATTATTGATGATCACAACAAGCTTGATAAGAAATACAGTCAACTAGATGATCGTTCACCATTCCCACCGCCTGCATAAAAGCATAACAAATCGTCGGACCAACAAAGTTAAAGCCAAGCTTTTTTAATGCCTTAGACATAGCCTCTGATTCAGGTGTTTGCGCAGGCACCTGCGACATGGAGGTAAATTGATTCACCAATGGCTTGCCACCAACGAAGCTCCATAGAAATTCAGAAAAATCTTTGCCATCCGCAGTGTATGCTAAGTATCCTTTTGCATTACGAATAATCGAATGGATCTTAAGGCGATTACGCACAATTCCTGGGTTAGCCATCAACTCCTCGACTTTAGCGTCGTCAAAAGTTGCAATCACAGCCGGCTCAAAATCCGCAAAGGCTTGTTCGTAGTTTTGCTGCTTCTTTAAGATAGTAATCCAAGATAACCCAGCTTGTTGCCCATCTAAACAGAGCTTGGCAAACAACTCCTTCGAATCATAAACTGGGCGTCCCCACACCTTATCGTGGTACTCGCGATACAAGGGATCATCACTGACCCAATTACAGCGGATTTCTTCCATGGCCTATCTACCTTAACGTTTTAACGAAGAAGGTAAAAAATAACCTACATAAGCAGAGATCTACAAGGTATAATCGAAACCATTTTCTATTCAAGCTGACGGCAGTAGACAAGTAGACATGACGACGAAACACGACGTAAAAACATTTCAGGGTTTCATTCTAACCCTACAGGAATATTGGGCGCAGCAAGGCTGTGCAATCGTTCAACCTCTAGATATGGAAGTCGGTGCGGGTACATTCCACCCACAAACTTTCCTACGCTCTTTAGGGCCTGAGCCAATGAGCAGTGCCTATGTGCAGCCATCGCGCCGCCCTACCGACGGCCGTTACGGTGAAAACCCAAACCGTCTGCAGCACTACTACCAATTCCAAGTCGTGTTAAAACCGTCACCGGATAATATCCAAGAACTCTATTTAGGTTCTCTGCAAGCTCTTGGTATTGATACACAAATCCATGATATCCGTTTTGTGGAAGACAACTGGGAATCACCAACGCTAGGCGCTTGGGGTCTGGGTTGGGAAGTCTGGTTAAACGGCATGGAAGTGACTCAGTTTACTTACTTCCAACAAGTCGGCGGCTTAGAGTGTAGCCCTGTCACAGGTGAAATCACATACGGTTTAGAGCGTCTCGCCATGTATATCCAAGGTGTAGATAGCGTGTACGACCTCGTATGGACCGATGGTCCAATGGGCCTAATCACCTATGGCGATGTGTTCCACCAAAACGAAGTTGAGCAATCGACCTATAACTTTGAGCACGCAGACGTCGACTTTATGTTTGCCCTGTTCGATCAATGCGAAAAAATGTGTCAGCACTTATTGTCGCTTGAAAAACCATTACCTCTGCCAGCCTATGAGCAAGTGATGAAAGCCTCGCACGCCTTCAACCTGCTCGATGCACGCCACGCCATTTCAGTGACTGAACGTCAGCGTTATATCCTGCGCGTTCGTACAATGGCTAAAGCCGTTGCTGAATCCTATTATCAGGCACGCGAAGCGCTTGGCTTCCCAATGTGTAAGTAGAGGTAACACATGAATTTTGAAAACTTACTCATCGAGTTAGGCACTGAAGAACTGCCGCCAAAGGCGCTGCGTAAACTGGCTGAGTCTTTCTTAGCAAACTTTACCGAAGAATTAACCAAAGCCGATTTAGCTTTTAAATCAGCTGTTTGGTACGCTGCGCCCCGTCGTCTCGCCATTAATGTGACAGAACTAGCGCTTGCTCAAGCGGACAAAATCGTTGAAAAACGCGGCCCAGCTGTCAGCTCAGCCTTTGATGCCGAAGGTAAACCAACCAAAGCCGCAGAAGGCTGGGCACGTGGTAACGGTATTACCGTTGACCAAGCTGAGCGTTTGGTGACCGATAAAGGTGAATGGCTGGTTTATAACGCCAAAGTCGAAGGCGTTGAAACCAAGAGCTTAATCGCAGCGATGGCACAACGTGCGCTGGATAAGTTACCCATTCCTAAGCCAATGCGCTGGGGAAGCAGCAAGACACAATTTATTCGTCCTGTTCACACCGCCACTATGCTGTTAGGCAGTGAGTTAATCGAAGGTGAATTGCTCGGCATTAAGTCGGCACGCAATGTTCGTGGTCACCGCTTTATGGGTACAGGCTTCGAGCTTGATCATGCAGACAACTACCTGACACTGCTGAAAGAAAAAGGTAAAGTCATCGCCAACTACGAAAGCCGTAAAGCCTTAATCAAAGCTGATGCAGAAAAAGCGGCCGCTAAGATTGGTGGCACAGCCGATATCGAAGACGACCTGCTGGAAGAAGTCACCTCTTTAGTTGAATGGCCAGTCGTATTAACCGCAAGCTTTGAAGAGAAGTTCTTGAACGTACCTTCAGAGGCCTTGGTTTATACGATGAAGGGCGATCAGAAATACTTCCCAGTATTCGATGATGCCGGTAAGTTACTGCCAAACTTCATCTTTGTCGCCAATATCGAATCAAAAGATCCGGCGCAAATCATTGCTGGTAATGAGAAAGTGGTTCGTCCACGCTTGGCTGATGCTGAGTTTTTCTTTAATACCGATAAGAAGCACACACTAGAATCACGTTTGCCAAGCCTTGAGACTGTGTTGTTCCAACAACAACTCGGTACCTTAAAAGACAAAGTCACTCGTATATCCGCCCTAGCCGCCTTTATTGCCGAGCAAACTGGCGCTAACGCCGTTGATGCCGCCCGCGCTGGTTTATTGTCTAAAACAGACTTAATGACCAATATGGTGATGGAGTTTACCGATACTCAAGGCACTATGGGCATGCATTACGCCCGCCTAGACGGTGAAACTGAAGCTGTAGCCTTGGCCATGGAAGAGCAATACAAGCCCAAATTCTCTGGCGATACGGTTCCAACAGCTGCCGTTTCTTGCGCAGTAGCTTTAGCGGATAAACTCGACACCTTAGTCGGTATCTTCGGTATTGGTCAGGCACCTAAGGGCGCTGCCGACCCATTCGCACTGCGCCGCGCCGCTATCGGTGTGCTACGCATTATCGTTGATAACAAGTTGCCACTGGACTTAGTGACCCTGATAGCTAAGGCTCAGGAACTCCATGGCACTAACTTAAGCAACGCGAATGCAAGCGATGAAGTGCTTGAGTTCCTAATGGCGCGTTTCCGTGCTTGGTACCAAGATAAAGGTATCGAGGTTGACGTGATCCTCGCCGTATTGGCACGTCGCCCAACTCGCCCTGCTGATTTTGATAGCCGTATCAACGCTGTATCTCACTTCAGAAGCTTAGAAGCCTCTAGCGCTCTGGCTGCGGCGAACAAGCGTGTGTCTAACATTCTGGCGAAAGTGGAAGGCGAATTACCCACCGCGATTAACTCAGCTCTGTTAGCCGAAGCCGCAGAACAAGCATTAGCTGCTAAGCTTGCCGAACTGCAACCTCAACTTGCTCCGCTGTTTGCAAATGCTGATTACCAACAGGCATTAACGCTGCTGTCGAGCTTACGTGAAAGTGTTGACCAGTTCTTCGAAGACGTGATGGTTATGGCGGATGACGAAGCATTGAAAAACAACCGTTTAGCACTGCTAAATAACCTACGTGAGCAGTTCTTACATGTTGCGGATATTTCTCTACTCCAGTAAGTCACACGTTAGGTTAGGTAACAATAAAAAACGCGCTGATAGCGCGTTTTTTATTGGCTGCAATTTATTAAAATTGCTGGAGTTTTTCGTGCAATACTTCGAATTGAGCGGGCTCCAGTCCAACCAAGGCTAACAAGTTGCTCAGCATGTCAGCAGGCAATTTACCCGCTTGCTGCAGCATCGAAATCTCACTGATGATATTCGCGCGCCAAACCACTGCGGCAATCCCCTCATGCTGCCGGGTATGTACGTGGGCAAGTTTATCCAGTTCAGCTTCAAAAATACTGGGTAACTGCCAATATCTTGCTAATAACGCACTTAAGGTAAGTGATTTGGCCGTCATCACTTGTCGGAATAACCAAGAATTTGGCTGCTCACCAGGCTCTGCTTGCACAAAAGCATCAAGCAACATTTTGAAGATGGCGAGCTTACCCACATCATGCAGTAATCCTAATAGGAATGCGGTATCCCTATCTTCTTCACTCAGCTCGCTAGTTAAAAAGGCCACCTGCATTGAATGACGCCAAATCTCAGCGCCAAAACGCCGAAAATAAATGGGTTTAATATCTAGCATCTCACGCACTAGGCAGCTAGTCACAAAGCAACGTAACTGTTCACGGCCAAGTTGTACTAAAGCTTGCTGCAAGCTAGTCACTTCCCGCTCACCACGCTTAAAGGCCGGTGAGTTACACAGCTTAAGCACTTCGACGCTCAGTAAGGGATCTTGCTCGATTAACGCCAACAAGTCTTTAGTATCAAACTGTGGATCTGCTAACTTACGGTCTAGCTCCAATACCTTAGAGGGAAGCTTCAGCACCTTTTCGGCTATCACTTGTGGCGATGCTAAGGCTAGCTCTATTTCAGCCATGACACGCCGTTCAAGGTTATTAGCAACGCCACCAGCATCTTTGGTTCTGGCGGGGAATAACAAACTATAAAACAGCGCCGCTAAGTCAATACTCATCGAAGTATCACATTGCTCTTCTACACGTTTTTTAGGTGACGCTGTCGTTAAAGGTTTGCTGAGATCGGTCTGACTAAAGCTTTTAGGTCGCTCAAGTGTTGCTTGCTCACGGATATTAAAAATTTTGTTGAATATGGATTTAATCAAAATATTCCAACCTACGAAAGCTGTGTTTACTGAGCCAGTATTACATTATCCGTCCATTGTAATTGATATGCTAGAGCAGCCACTATCAGTATTATGTGCAGCTTGAGTATATGTTGCCAAACTTAAGATAAGGTTACCAAGTCGAATTGTTTCACGTGAAACCATAGTCCAATTTAGCTTGATAGCGTGAGCAATTTGAATAGCTGAATATGAGCATGCAACAACTCAACGGCTCGGAGAAAAACAAACATAATGTATAGTGCTTAGCACGACTCAAAATTGGAAGGCGCTTATGAAACTCTATATCGGCAATAAAAACTACTCTAGCTGGTCGCTCCGAGCTTGGTTAATGGCTGCGAAATCAGGCGTTAAGTTCGATGAAGTGCTATTACAACTCGATACCGATAGCTTCTACCAGCAACTCCAATCCATTTCGCCAACGCTAAAAGTACCAACACTGGTCGATGGTGACATTACCGTTTGGGATTCACTGTCGATTTGTGAATATATCAATGATTGTTATCTTTCAGGCGCTGCATGGCCACAAGAGCCAAAACAAAAAGCCAAGGCTCGCTCCCTCGCCTGTGAAATGCATTCAGGCTTTCATGCCCTACGAAATGCCCTGCCTATGAATATCCGTACCCGTCGATATGTCGAGCTTAGCCCCGCTGTTCAGCAAGATATTGCACGCATCGACAGCATTTGGTCTCAGCAAATGACTGAGTTTACCCCATCCAAAAATCAGGGCACTTGGTTATTTGGCGAGTGGTCAATCGCCGATATGATGTTTGCACCAGTGGTAATGCGCTTCTTTACCTATGAGATTGAAGTCTCGCAAGCGAGCCGAGCGTATATGGAATTTATTGTGAGCCAGCCAGAAATGCAGGCTTGGATAACTGCCGCAAAAGCGGAGACTGAAATTGTCGAAGCCGATGAGGCGGGTGTTGATAGGTAATTTGTTGCAAAAGAAAAGGGAAAGCTAAGCTTTCCCTTTTTTATCAATCAGTTATATCTGTAAAAAACGATATTAAACGTCTAGATATTAAACGTCTAAGTTAGCTACGTTCAGCGCGTTGGCTTCAATAAACTCACGACGCGGTTCTACTTGATCGCCCATCAAGCAAGTAAACAGCTGATCCGCACCAACGGCATCATCAATGGTCACTTGCAGCATACGGCGTGATTCAGGATCCATTGTGGTTTCCCACAATTGCTCAGGGTTCATCTCACCCAATCCTTTATAACGTTGGATATATAAACCACGTTTAGCTTCAGAAATAGTCCAATCTAGTGCTTCAATGAAGCTCCCAACTTCTTTCACTCGGTCGCCACGTTGCACATAACCACCGACTTCAATCAAGCCTTCTAGGGCTGTACCTAACTTAGCAATACGTTGATAATCCATTGATTGGAAGAAGTCATAGCTAAATAGGTAATGCGTGTCGATACCATGTTTACGAATGGTGATCTTTGGCAGATACACTTTACGCTCAGGATCGAGTACAGGCTCACCAGAATACAGCACGCCGCTATTTTCTAATTCCACCAACTCATGAATAAAGGCGTCTATCCATTCCTTCATCTTAGCTTCATCGGCCAACATCTCATTGCTGATCATTGGGTGGTAAAGCATCCGATTAGTGATATGCGTTGGATAACGTTGCTCTAAACGGGCAACAATCGCCTCTACTTCGCGGTATTGCGTCACTAAACGCTCTAATGGCTCACCCGACATACCTGGCGCACCTTGAGATGGATAAATGCTGGTGCCATCTAACGCTTGAGTGGTCAAATACTGAGTCAGTGCCGCTTCGTCTTTCAGATATTGTTCTTGCTTACCTTTCTTCACTTTGAATAAAGGTGGTTGAGCAATATACACATAACCACGTTCAATCAGTTCAGGCATTTGGCGGAAGAAGAAGGTCAACAGCAAGGTACGAATGTGCGAGCCGTCGACGTCAGCATCCGTCATGATGATGATGTTGTGGTAGCGAGTCTTATCTGGGTTGTATTCATCACGACCAATACCACAGCCAAGTGCGGTGATTAGTGTTGCAACCTCTTGAGAAGACAGCATTTTATCGAAACGGGCTTTCTCAACGTTTAAGATTTTACCTTTCAGTGGCAGAATCGCTTGATTCTTACGATTACGTCCCTGCTTAGCGCTACCGCCAGCAGAGTCCCCTTCCACTATGTAGATTTCTGAAAGACCAGGATCTTTCTCTTGGCAATCCGCCAGCTTACCAGGCAAACCACCTAAATCAAGCGCGCCTTTACGACGGGTCATTTCACGGGCTTTACGCGCCGCTTCACGGGCACGGGCCGCATCAACAATCTTACCAACGATTAACTTAGCATCGGCAGGATTTTCAAGCAGATAGTCGTTTAGCTTTTCACCCATGGTTTGTTCAACCGCGGCTTTCACTTCGCTAGACACTAGCTTGTCTTTGGTTTGCGAGCTGAACTTAGGATCGGGCACTTTAACCGAGATAACAGCCGTTAAACCTTCGCGTGCGTCATCGCCAGTCGCGTTGGTTTTGCCTTTCTTGTTATAACCTTCGTTTTCCATGTAGTTGTTTAGGTTACGTGTCAACGCACTACGGAAACCGGCTAAGTGAGTACCACCGTCACGCTGCGGGATGTTGTTGGTAAAACAGAATATGTTTTCTTGGTAACCATCGTTCCACTGCATCGCCACTTCAACGGTAATGCCGTCGTCACGCTCCTGCATAAAGTGGAATACATCTTTGTTTACCGGCGTTTTATTACGGTTCAAGTAATCAACGAATGCGCTGATACCGCCTTCGTATTTAAAGAATTCGTTTTTATTATCACGCTCGTCGACTAAGCGAATCCCCACACCAGAGTTAAGGAACGATAGTTCTCGCACCCGTTTAGCCAGGATTTCAAAGTGAAACTCAACATCACTGAAAGTTTGCTCACTGGGCCAGAAACGGATTTCGGTACCCGTTTTAGTTGCATCACCAATCTCTTTGATTGGCGCATCAGGTACACCATGGGTGTAAAACTGCTCGTGGACTTTACCATCGCGACGAATAGTTAATTGCAGCTTTTTAGAAAGCGCGTTGACCACCGACACACCCACACCGTGCAGACCACCTGACACTTTATAGGAGTTATCGTCGAACTTACCACCAGCATGCAGAACCGTCATGATAACTTCTGCGGCCGATACACCTTCTTCTTCATGGATAGAGACCGGAATACCACGGCCATCATCCTTAACAGAAACCGAACCATCCACATGGATAGTAATTGTGATATCAGTACAATGGCCCGCTAAGGCTTCATCGATAGAGTTATCGACTACTTCGAACACCATATGATGTAGACCCGTACCGTCGTCGGTGTCACCAATATACATCCCAGGTCTCTTACGTACTGCATCAAGGCCCTTAAGGACCTTAATACTCGAAGAATCGTAACTATTCTCTGACATATTATTCTCTCAATGGTTATTCAATTACCGTTACACGTCCGTGTTCCACATGGAACATCCTACTGGGAGGCGTGTGTAACGAATCGACTATTGCTGCTGGCTCAATGGCGGTCACAAACACTTGTGCACCAGTGTCCACTAGCTGTTTCAGCAATAGCTGCCTATGCTGTGCATCCAACTCGGATGGAAGATCATCCACAAGATAAATACTGTGTTTATCTATTTGTTGTTTGAGCAACTTTCCCTGTGCAATACGCAGTGCACAGACTAATAATTTCAATTGACCACGGGACAGGGCATCCTGCGCCGGCAAAGTGCCTACACGAAGTCTTAAGTCAGCTTTATGGGGACCGCTGACGGTATGACCCGTAGCCAAATCTCTGGGATATTGTGATTCGAGAAGTTGTGCAAAATCCGTTTTGCTATCCCAGCCGCGGGTAAATGAAACCTTAACATTCACCTGCGGTAAAAACTCCTCGATTATACCCTTAAGTAGCTCATTTAACGAGTCTACATAACGGTTTCGTATTTCGGTGACCTGCTCGGTATAACGGACAAACTCCCGATCCCAATATTGGATTTGATCATAGGGAGAATTATTCCTAAGTAGCTGATTTCGTTGCTTAAGAACTCGCCTCACATTCACCCACGCCGCATAAAACTGTGGGTCCGAATGAAAGGCCCCCCAATCAATAAACTGCCTGCGGGATTTTGGACCTTCAAACAATAACGAAAAGCTTTCCGGCGTGATGACTTGTATGGGCAAGGTTTCAGCTAAAGTCGATAGCCGTTTGACCTTTTCGCCGTCAATTTTGACTTCGGTTTCGCCACTGCGAAAACGCCGCAGACCAATTTTACTGTCGCCGCGGGGTAAATTTAAGGTCGCAAACAGGGTTAGTTTGTCTTGGTCGTTATTGATGACTCGCTGGGATAAGTGGCTGCGAAACGAGCGCCCCATCCCGAGAAAGTAAATCGCCTCAAGAATACTGGTTTTGCCACTGCCATTTTGACCATAGATCAGATTAATCCCCTCACTCGGGCTCAGTTGCGCCAATTGAATATTGCGAAAAGAATCAATATTAAGACGGATAAGGCTCATGCGTTACTCATCAAACCGCATCGACGGCTCAGGCCAAGACTCAGGACTGTTATCATACCGCAATTCACATCCATTAGAGTTAATAAGGCAACAAGGGATAAGGTCTGAAGACATATACGCCGCTAAAAAGCGGCGTATGGCACTGCGTAGAAATAGGATGACTATAAGCGCATTGGCATAACCACATACATGGAATCTTCTTCCAAGTGGTTTTCCAATAAAGCACTCGAGTTACCATCGATTAAAGTGATACGCACATCATCGGACTTAAGGTTGTTGAGCACGTCCAATAAGTAACTGACGTTGAAACCAATTTCGAGTGGCTGATTGTTGTAATCCACATCGATGATTTCTTCCGCTTCTTCTTGCTCTGGGTTATTAGCGGTGATTTTCAGTAATCCCGCTTCTAACTGAATGCGTACACCACGAAACTTCTCATTCGATAAAATAGAAGCGCGCGTTAAAGCTTGCTTGAAGTGGTTACGGCTGGCGATAACGATTTTATCACCGCCCTTAGGTAACACGCGGCGATAATCGGGGAAGCGACCATCGACTAATTTGCTGGTAAAGACTGTGGTGCTGGTGGTCGCGCGAATCGCGTTGTCGCCAATGGCAATCGCGATATCTAAATCATCGGCTTCCAACAAACGCGCCATTTCCATCACGCCTTTACGGGGCACGATCACTTGTTTTTCAGGTAATTGTGCATCTATGGTTCTGTGACTTAAGGCTAAGCGGTGACCGTCGGTAGCAATGGCGCGCAGCACATTACCTTCGGTTTCGAGCAATAAACCATTCAGATAGTAACGAACGTCTTGGTTCGCCATCGAAAACTGGGTCGCATCAATCAAAGACTTCAGCACGCCTTGCTTAAGGGTGAATTCGATTTCCGCCTGAAAGGCTTCCACGTTGGGGTATTCTTCTGCGGGCAGGGTTGCCAGCGAAAAACGACTACGGCCAGAGCGTAACAACCACTTGTTATCTTGCTGCTCGACCTTAAGCTCGCTTTGCTCGGGTAAGGATTTAACGATATCTAACAGCTTCTTAGCAGGAACTGTAGTTCGACCTTCTTCGATATCACCATGAATAACCGCCTGACCGACTAACTCAACTTCAAGGTCGGTACCTGTCATTTTGAGTGAGTGACCACTAACTTCTACAAGGAGATTTGCCAAAATAGGCAAGTTATGGCGTCTTTCTACCGCACCACAAACCAATTGAAGCGGCTTTAATAGGGCGTCCCTATCAATTGAAAATTTCATAGTGTCCAAATTCCTTGATTTTAAGAAGATAAGGTTCTAATCAAGTTAGCATAATCTTCTTTAATGTCGTGACTCTCTTCCCGTAGCTGAGCAATCTTACGACAGGCATGTAACACTGTGGTGTGATCTCGACCACCAAAGGCATCACCAATTTCCGGCAAGCTCTGGTTAGTTAATTCTTTGGATAACGCCATGGCCACTTGTCTTGGGCGCGCAACACTGCGCGAACGACGCTTAGACAACATATCAGCCATCTTGATTTTGTAGTATTCAGCTACGGTTTTCTGAATGTTGTCTATAGTGACTAATTTTTCCTGCAGTGCCAAGAGGTCACGTAGTGCTTCACGCACAAAATCAATCGTTATTGGGCGACCGGTAAAATTAGCGTTGGCGATCACGCGGTTTAACGCCCCTTCTAACTCGCGTACGTTTGAACGTAAGCGCTTAGCAATAAAAAAGGCCACTTCATCAGGCAGGTTAATGCCGCTCTCTTGCGCTTTGCGCATCAAAATCGCTACACGAGTTTCAAGTTCGGGTGGCTCGATCGCAACCGTTAAACCCCAGCCAAAGCGAGATTTTAATCTGTCTTCAACCCCGTCAATCTCTTTTGGATAACGATCCGACGTCAGGATGATCTGATGATTACCTTCAAGTAATGCGTTAAAGGTATGGAAAAATTCTTCCTGCGATCGGTCTTTATTGGCAAAAAATTGAATATCGTCGATAAACAGTGCATCGACACTGCGGTAATAGCGTTTGAATTCTTCGATCGCATTGTTTTGCAGCGCTTTGACCATGTCTTGCACAAAACGCTCGGAATGCATATAAACCACTTTAGCATTGGGATTATTTTTAATGATCCCGTTACCGACAGCGTGCAACAAGTGAGTCTTACCTAGACCAGTTCCACCATATAAGAATAGTGGGTTATATGCACCGCCTGGATTTTCAGCTACTTGCAATGCAGCCGCTTTACCAAGTTGGTTTGACTTACCCTCAACGAAGTTATCGAATTGATAAGTTGGATTGATATTGCTGCGATGGTTAGTGTTAGTCACAGGCTCGGTGGTATTAAATGATGTACCAACAGAAGCCTTAGTTTGGGGATTGGGTACGCGCACTGCTGCGACGGGCGCAGGTTCTGGCTTTTTCGCGGACGGACGACTACCGATATCGAAGCGTAGCTTAGGCGCATCATTACCCATTTGCTCAGTAAAAAACTGATTAATGATATTGATGTACTTATCCCTAACCCAATCGAGCACGAAGCGGTTAGGCGCATATAACACCAAAGTATCTCCATCCATTTCGGCTTGTAACGGTCTGATCCACATACTGAACTGCTGAGCAGAAAGCTCATCTTGCAGTCTTCCGATACATTGTTGCCAAAGTGAAACCGCCACTAAGTTATCCCCAAAAGATCATCAAAAAGAGGTGTATTCTATAGCGAGATCTCAAGGATCGCTATCCTTAAAAAATAATTATCCCCAACAAGATCATTCTTTGTCAGCATCCTCGATCATCAAAGATCAAATTCGATCCTTTTATTCAACAAATAGAGAAAATCCCGCTTTATTAAGCGATCCAGATTGATCTATAATGGCGCCCCTTGATCTGTTAACAGATCCTCTTAACTACTAGATGTAGTGTCCATACACAGAGTTATCCACATCTTATAGTGTGTGGGGGGAGTTGATCTAGGGATACGCTGGCAGAAATAACCCACTTGCTGACTTTCGTTGTTGACGGGGACAAGTAAAGTGATTACAATTCGGCCTCTTTTTTACCCTTACCTCTATTCGTGGAGATAAGGATATGTTCACTAATAACAAAGACGGATTGCCATCATGAGTAAACGTACTTTTCAACCTAGCAACCTGAAGCGCAAGCGTTCTCACGGCTTCCGCGCTCGTATGGCTACTGCAGGCGGCCGTAAGGTGCTTGCACGTCGTCGTGCGAAAGGTCGCGCTCGTTTATCTGCTTAATTAAGTGGATAACTAGTTGACTAGCTATACCTTTACGCGGGAGTTACGCTTGCTAACTCCCGCGCAATTTAAATCTGTATTTTCCAATCCCATCAAAGCATCTTCTGCTGAAATAACCTTGCTTGCCATTCCTAATTCGGAACAACATCCGCGTCTGGGTCTTACTGTTGCTAAACGCTACGTAAAACGTGCCAATCAGCGAAATCGCATTAAGCGAGTGATCAGAGATAGTTTTCGCCTCAATCAACACAATATTCCTCATCTTGATATTGTTGTGCTGGTTAGAAATGGGGTGATGGAAATGGAAAATGCCGAACTCAACAAGTTGATAGAAAAGCTATGGCGCAAACTCAGTCGCCGCTACAATGGCTAGCAACCACGTTTATTCGTGGCTATCAAATCTTCATCAGCCCAATCTTGGGACCTCGATGTCGTTTCAATCCCACTTGCTCTCATTACGCCATTGAGGCAATAAAAGTGCACGGAACCGCGAAAGGTTGTTGGTTTGCATTGAAACGCATATTAAAATGTCACCCTTTGCATCCCGGCGGTAGTGATCCCGTCCCCCCTAAAAATGACAGGTGTAATAAATAGGCTATGGAATCTCAACGCAATATATTGCTAATAGGACTACTGTTTGTCAGCTTTTTGCTGTGGCAACAGTGGCAAGCAGACAAAGCTCCAAAACCCGTTGCAACCGAATCGTCTGTAGTGGCGAATGCGACCACTAATCACAGTGCTGATGTTCCAGAAGCGGATACTGGTGTGCCAGCAGCAGTCGCTGCGACGCAAAATCTAATCACGGTTAAAACCGATCAGCTCGATGTGCAAATCAACCCTGTGGGTGGTGATATTGTTTTTGCTGCACTGGTTTCACATAAATTGGAACAGGGTAAAGACCAGCCATTTGTTTTGCTTGAGCAAACCAAAGATTACACTTATATCGCTCAGAGTGGCCTAATTGGCCGTGATGGTATCGATAGCAGTGCTAAAGGTCGCGCCGCATTTGCCGCCAGCAAAACTGAATTTACCTTAGCCGATGGCCAAGACACCTTAGAAGTACCACTGACCTATGTGGCTGATAACGGTGTGACTTACACAAAAGTGTTTGTATTCCATCGTGGCAAGTTTAACGTTGATATCGATTACAAAATCAACAACACCTCAGCTGCTCCATTACAAGTTCAGATGTACGGTCAGATTAAACAGACCATCAAGCCATCTGAAAGCAGCATGATGATGCCAACATACCGTGGCGCGGCATTTTCGACTCAAGATGTACGTTACGAAAAGTACAAGTTTGAAGATATGAGCAAGAGCAACCTCAATCAACCGACTCTCGGTGGTTGGGCGGCGATGCTGCAACATTACTTCGTATCAGCTTGGATCCCACCAGCAACCGATAGCAACACGATTTTCTCGAGTGTAAGTGCTGGCGGTTTAGCTAACATTGGTTTCCGTGGCGCGGTATACGATATTGCACCAGGTGCAACGCAAGAAATTAGCTCACAGTTCTATGTTGGCCCTAAAGATCAAAAAGCGCTATCTGCGTTATCTGATACCTTAAACCTAGTAGTTGATTACGGTTTCCTTTGGTGGTTAGCCGTTCCAATCCACTGGTTATTGATGTTCTATCAATCATTTGTGGGTAACTGGGGTGTGGCAATTATCCTGATCACCTTAACCGTTCGTGGTTTACTGTTCCCGCTTACCAAAGCGCAGTACACCTCAATGGCTAAGATGCGTAACCTACAGCCAAAACTGCAGGAACTAAAAGAGCGTTTCGGCGATGACCGTCAAAAGATGGGTCAAGCCATGATGGAACTGTATAAGAAGGAAAAAGTTAACCCTATGGGTGGCTGTTTACCTATTATTTTACAGATGCCAATCTTTATTGCCCTATACTGGGTATTGCTAGAGAGCTTCGAGCTGCGTCACGCACCATTTATGTTATGGATCCACGACTTATCAGTACAAGATCCATACTACATTCTGCCGCTGCTGATGGGTGTGTCCATGTTTGTGATGCAAAAAATGCAACCCATCGCACCGACAATGGACCCAATGCAAGTGAAGATGATGCAATGGATGCCAGTGATCTTTACCGTATTCTTCCTGTGGTTCCCATCGGGTCTAGTACTGTACTGGTTAGTGGGTAACATTGTTGCCATCATCCAGCAGAAGATTATTTATGCAGGTCTAGAGAAAAAAGGCTTAAAATAAGCCCAAGCGCTAGATCGGAGCTAACAGCTCAGCATATTCAAAAAGGCGGCTTCATTGGCCGCCTTTTCCTTTAGGTAATTTGATCGATATTAATGGGTATTTCCGTGACAACTGACACTATCGTGGCACAAGCCACCGCGCCCGGACGGGGCGGCGTGGGTATCATTCGAATCTCTGGTGATAAGGCAACCGATGTGGCCATGGCCGTATTGGGTCATTTACCTAAACCCCGTTACGCCGATTACTGCGACTTTAAAAATGCCTCAGGCCAAGTGATTGACCAAGGTATAGCACTGTTTTTTAAAGGCCCTAATTCCTTCACGGGTGAAGATGTATTAGAGCTGCAGGGCCACGGTGGTCAAATCGTCCTCGATATGCTGATCAAACGCGTGCTCGAAGTCGAAGGCATTCGCATCGCCAAACCAGGCGAGTTTAGCGAACAGGCATTTATGAACGACAAGCTTGACTTAACCCAAGCCGAAGCTATTGCCGACCTTATCGATGCCACCAGTGAACAAGCGGCTAAAAGCGCGCTGCAATCACTGCAAGGTGAGTTTTCGAAGGAAGTGCATGAGCTGGTGGATCAAGTCACCCATCTGCGTTTATACGTCGAAGCCGCGATTGATTTCCCCGATGAAGAAGTCGACTTTTTAAGTGATGGCAAAATTGCCAATGCACTCTACAAAATCATCGACAAACTCAGCGCCGTACAAGCCAGTGCCAAGCAAGGCTCGATTATCCGCGAAGGCATGAAGGTGGTGATTGCCGGTCGCCCCAATGCCGGAAAATCCAGTCTACTTAATGCGCTCGCCGGTAAAGAGTCGGCCATTGTGACCGAAATAGCTGGCACCACTCGCGATGTGCTGCGCGAACACATTCATTTAGATGGTATGCCACTGCATATTATCGACACCGCAGGTTTACGTGATACCACAGATACGGTTGAACAAATCGGTATCGAACGCGCGTGGAACGAAATCAACAGCGCCGATCGGGTGTTATTTATGGTCGATGGTACTACCACGGATGCCGTCGATCCCCACGATATTTGGCCGGATTTTATCGATCGTCTCCCCCCCAATTTAGGCGTGACTGTTGTCCGCAATAAGGCCGATCTCACCGGTGAAAACCTCGCCATGACCGAAGAAAAAGGTTACAGCGTGTATAGGATCTCGGCCAAAACCGGTCTGGGCGTAGAGGAATTAAAGCAACACCTTAAATCCTTGATGGGTTATCAGAGTAATCTCGAAGGTGGCTTTATCGCCCGTCGTCGTCACCTCGAAGCATTGGATGTTGCAGCGAGCCATCTGCAACTAGGTAAAGAGCAATTAGAGGTTTATCTCGCAGGTGAACTGTTAGCAGAAGAGCTCAGAATGGCGCAACTCGCCCTATCTGAAATCACTGGCCGTTTTACTTCAGACGATCTACTCGGCAAAATTTTTAGCTCATTCTGTATCGGGAAGTAAAATAGTAAAACGCATCAAACCAAATCAAAACAACATTATGATTTTAAAATAATTTTGTTTTATTGGGTGGGAAGTGATTTGAAGGGTTTTGTCTATTCTTGCTCCGTATGTGCTCCGAAGATAAATTTTGGAGCACATTTGTAATATAAGAAAAAAACCTATTAAATAAATATATTAGTAGACAAGAATAAAGCCTAAACTTGCCTAATTGGCCAAAATAGAACGAATACTGTTCCTCCACGACCCGATGGCTGGCAGACCACATGGCCGCCGTGAGCTTCAACAATAGTCTTAACCACGGCAAGACCAAGCCCGCTACCACCACTTTTTCGTGAACGAGAAGGATCGACTCGACGAAATGCTTCGAATACGTAACTGGCGGCAGCATCAGGGATGCCAGGCCCCTCATCTTCCACACTTACATAGCAATTATCATCCGAATGATAGAGCCGCACGGTTAACTCGCCGGGCTCTGCATGCTGGCGAGCATTTTCTAGTAGTGCGATTAGCACCTGACGGATACGGATGGCATCACAGTAAACTTGAAGGCTAGAATCGAGTTCCAACTTAAGTTTGAGTCCTCTGGCATCTAAAGCCGCTGCAAAGGTCTCAATCACAGTACTAAGTTCATCCGCTAAACAAACCTCTACACGATGTAACTCTAAGTGGCCACTGTCGTTAAGGCTCAGCACTCGTAAATCTTCTATCAGGTGATTTAAGCCTTCGACCTGCCGTAACAATCCCTCGAACAACTCACTATTAGGACTAAAAACACCTTCCGCTAAGCCCTGCAATCGACCACGCAAAATGGTGACCGGAGTGCGAAGCTCATGGGCAATAGCCGCATTCCAAAACTCCCGCTCGCGGGTCATACACTCTAATCGCTCAGCCATAGCATTAAAGTCACTGACCAGTTGCGCGGTTTCTCCCATAGTATCTTGATCCATTTTTGCGCGTGCGTTGAGTTTACCTAGAGCGACTTCGCGTAGGCTATATGCCACAGAATTCAACGGATTGAGGATTCGCCGAGACAGACGAACAGCAACAAAAAGCGACATCCCCAATGCGGCGGCGATAGTGCAAACAATCCAGATCATCTCCATCCGAGAAGGCATCCAAGTTTCAGAGATGCTGCCAGGCAAGTAGGTCACCGCAATAGCATAGAAAACATAGGAACCAAATACCGACAGGAAAATAACCCCTAGCGTCATCACAGCTAAGGATTGAATAATTTGTCTGCGTAAGCCCGGTGATTGCTTCATACTTCACCACCAAAGCGATAGCCAACCCCCCAGACGCTGAGCGGTACTCCTTGAATATTAAGGGCTTCAAGTTTTTTACGCAGCTTACTGATATGACTATCAACAGTGCGTTCCTGAGTATCACCTTCGGGCAAGCAATTAATCAGCAGCTCCTCACGGCTAAAAACACGTTTTGGCGCCCGCATCAGACAGGCTAATAGTTTAAATTCCGTGAGAGTCAGATCGAGTATTTGCTGCTGACCGTTCAAGTTCACGCTGGCCTCGTGACTGTCTAAGTCGATTTGGAACTGACCGACGCGCAATATTTGGCTATTGGTAGACGGGTTAATTCGGACACGTCGCAACACAGCCTGAACCCTCGCGACCACCTCAGCAGGATTGAAAGGTTTAACCACATAGTCATCGGCACCGAGGCGTAACCCCATTAACTTATCGATATCTTGGTCAAGCGCGGTGAGCATGATCACTGGCGTATCGCCACGGGAGCGAATTTCATTCAATACCTTCCAGCCATCGAGATTAGGCATCTGTACATCAAGCAACAACAGATCGGGCTTAAATGTATCGTGCATGGCTAATGCTTGAATACCATCCGTAGCGTGTTGAGTTCGCAGCCCACTACGCTGTAAATAGGCAATCAGGATCTCGGCAATCTCGGCTTCATCTTCGGCAATCAGTACAAGTGCCGAAGTCATCTGACTTTTTGTGGCATTGAGATTGGACATGAATAGCTCCAAGGCTGAAATTGAAGAACTTTATCACTCCCTCCACACATTCTCCACAAAGCCTCGAATAATTCGCAATAGCGACCCGTCATAATTCAGTGAGTTCTCAAGCATTGGTCAATGTCATCAGTGAGAACGTAGCAAATAGAGGAGAGTTGGTTATGTTCAGCAAAAAACGGCATTTAAACTTGGTACTCTTGGTAGGAATTGCCGTAATGGGATTGATGGGTTGCTACTCCGCGGAGCAGGAGGAAAATCCCCCCTCTCTAATCCAGGTTTCTGTAATCACGCTGGATAACGAAGCACTATTGGTCACAGAAGATCTACCTGGTCGCGTTGTTGCTGTTCGCAGTGCAGAGATCCGCGCGCAAGTTAGCGGCATAGTTCAACATCGTCTGTTCGAACAAGGCAGCGAGGTAACATCTGGCACAGTGCTATTCCAGATTGATCCTGCACAATTTAAAGCCGATGTTGCTATTGCGGCAGCCGCCTTGCAACGAGCCGAAGCCGTATTGGTTCGTTCTCGCCAGGAAACTGCACGCTTGGCCTCCCTGTTAAAAACCGAAGCGGTTAGCCAACAAATGTTTGATGATGCAATTTCCCTGCGCGATCAAGCCGCAGCAGATGTCGCCCAATCCCAAGCGACACTTACGCGGCACCAGTTAGATTTAGAATTTGCCAGCGTCAAAGCCCCTATCTCAGGGCAAATTGATCAAGCCTTAGTGAGTGAAGGAGCCTTAGTCTCACCGACTGATACCACCCCAATGGCGAGGATCCAACAAATTGACCAAGTGTATGTCGATGTTCGACTGCCAGCATCAATGTTAGACAGCATGCGCCAGCAAGCAAACGAAGCTAACCCAGAGTTAAGCGTAGAGATCCTAAGCAGCAGCGGTGAGTCTCTTGGCATGAAAGGTCATATCTTATTTTCGGGCTCCGAGGTGGATACAGGTACCGGCGATGTACTGCTGCGTGTACTCGTTGATAATCCACAACATCGCCTATTGCCCGGTCTTTTTGTAAAAGCTCGGGTTCCAAAGACTTACTATTCTTCCACTCTGAGAGTGCCACAACAGACAGTCACCCGTAAGGCGGGTCAACCCCAAGTATGGGTACTCAATGCGGAGGGCAAGGTACAGCTAGTAGCAATTAAAGTCGATGAGCTAGTGGCAGGCCGCTACCGCGTGATATCAGGACTATCTGCTGGCCAGCAGATAGTCGTTGAAGGCATCGAACGGCTAAGTCCTGATGCGCAGGTTCATGCTCGGCTTTGGCAACCCACAGCAGAGCAGCAATTAAGTGCCGATGTGCGCTGATTTGGAGACATACCATGCCACAGTTTTTTATTAACCGCCCAGTATTTGCATGGGTGATAGCCCTCTTTATCGTACTGATTGGTATCATCTCGATTCCGCAATTACCTATCTCTCGCTACCCTTCGGTTGCCCCCGTGTCGGTGAGCATTTATGCCGCTTATCCAGGAGCCACGCCACAAACACTTAATGACTCTGTGATAAGCCTTGTCGAGCGTGAACTATCGGGGGTAAAAAACCTACTGTACTTTGAATCATCAGTTGACAGCTCAGGAAGTGCACAAATTACCGCCACCTTCAAACCGGGCACAGATGCGGAACTTGCCCAAGTTGATGTGCAAAATCGCATTAAGGCAGTCGAACCACGCTTACCTCAAGTCGTACGGCAGAGCGGTCTGCAGGTTGAGTCGGCGGCATCGAGCTTTCTGATGATGATTGGCATGACGTCACCTAATGGTCAATTCGACGAAGTCGCGCTAAACGACTATTTGGCGCGAAATGTTGTCGAGGAACTACGCCGAATCGACGGTGTGGGACGAGTGCAATTATTTGGTGCAGAGCAAGCCATGCGTGTCTGGGTTGACCCCAATAAACTCACCGCCTATGGCCTGACAATGAACGACCTTGCTCTGGCGATTGAACAGCAGAACGCACAAATCGCCCCAGGCCGACTCGGTGATGAGCCAGCCTTACCCGGACAACGCCTAACAGTCCCATTGACCGTACAAGGACAACTGACCACACCCGAGGAATTCGCCGCTATTGCCCTACGTTCCAGTGTCGATGGCGCCAAATTGGTGTTGGCTGATGTGGCTAGAGTTGAGCTGGGCGCTCAGTCCTATGGTTTTTCGAACCGTGAGAATGGTGTAACGGCAACCAGTGCCGCGATTCAACTATCCCCAGGCGCCAACGCCGTTCGCACCGCTTCAGCAGTGCGAGAACGCTTAGCCGAACTAGCAACCAGCATGCCCTCAGGCATAAGCTATTCAGTGCCCTTCGACACAGCACCTTTCGTCAAAGTGTCTATCAAAAAAGTAATTTATACCCTGTTTGAAGCTATGGGCTTAGTGTTTCTGGTCATGTTCCTGTTCTTGCAGAAGCTGCGCTACACACTAATTCCAGCCATCGTCGCCCCCATCGCATTGCTCGGCACCTTTGCCGTAATGTTGCTGGCGGGTTTTTCAATAAATTCGCTGACTATGTTTGGCATGGTATTGGCCATTGGCATTATTGTTGACGACGCTATTGTGGTGGTTGAAAACGTGGAACGGCTGATGGCGACCCAAGGGTTATCTCCCAAAGAAGCGACCTCACGGGCGATGAAGGAAATTACTGGTGCGGTAATAGGTATAACCTTAGTGCTAACGGCTGTGTTTATTCCCATGGCCTTTGGTACCGGCTCGGTGGGCGTTATCTATCAACAATTTAGTTTGGCTATGGCGGTGTCGATCTTAATTTCAGCCTTCCTCGCCCTGTCTTTAACCCCAGCTCTATGTTCGACACTATTGCATCCTGTCAGTGCAGATCACCAACACAAAAGCGGATTTTTTGGTGCTTTTAACCGCGCCTTCGAACGCTTGACGACTCGTTACAGTGCACGGTTAGTACACTTGGTAAGGCGTAGCGGGCGAATGATGGCAGCATTTGCAGTGATCTGCGCTGTACTCGTATTAGCGGTTAAGGAATTACCTTCGTCCTTCCTACCCGACGAAGATCAAGGCTACTTCATGACCTCTATTCAATTACCCACTGGCGCAACGAGCGAACGTACACTAGAAGTGGTAAAAAAATATGAAGCACACGTAGCTACTCGCCCAACATTGGATACCAATATGGTAGTACAGGGCTTTAGCTTTGCAGGCTCAGGCCCAAACGCCGCCATGGCTTTCACTATGCTCAAAGATTGGGATAAACGTAATGGTGCCACAGCGGCAGAGGAAGCAGAACTTGCACAACAAGCTATGGCAGATAACGTCGAAGGCACTGTCATGAGCCTGATGCCACCTGCCATCGACGAGCTGGGGACTTCATCAGGCTTCACTCTATACCTGCAAGATAGAGCCAACCGTGGTGAAACGGCGTTACTTGCTGCACAGGCGCAACTGCTCGAGTTAGCGGCTCAAAGCAAGGTGGTTAGCAATGTCTACCCAGATGGTTTACCGCCCGGTGAAAGCATTAACCTAGATATCAATCGACCAAAAGCCGAGGCTATGGGCCTGTCTTTCGCAGCGGTAAGCAGCACGCTTTCGGCGGCAATGGGATCTATGTATGTCAATGATTTTCCGAATAATGGACGTATGCAACAAGTCATTCTGCAAGCGGAAGCATCTGCACGTATGCAGCTAGATGACGTACTAAGCCTGCGGGTACGTAATTCTAGCGGTGGCATGGTACCACTGCGAGAAGTCGTGACACCCAAATGGAGTGAATCGCCACAACAAATGATGCGCTTTCAAGGCTTTCCGGCAGTGCGAATTTCGGGAGGTGCTGCGCCAGGCATTTCCAGCGGAGCCTCCATGGCAGAAATGGAACGCCTAGTGGCACAGTTACCACCAGGCTATGCGATAGCGTGGACAGGGGCATCATTACAGGAGCGCCAATCGGCTGCACAGGCGCCGCTGCTGATGCTGTTATCTGCGCTTGTTGTATTTTTGGTTCTTGCTGCACTGTACGAGAGCTGGTCGATTCCGCTATCGGTAATGCTGGTAGTACCGCTGGGACTCATAGGAGCCGTGGCAGCGGTTATGCTACGAGGCATGCCTAATGACGTGTTTTTCAAGGTGGGGATGATTACCATCATTGGCTTATCGGCGAAAAACGCCATACTTATCGTCGAATTTGCCCGCCAATTACACGCCGAGGGACGCAGTTTGGTCGATGCAGCAGTAACCGCTGCACGGCTGCGGCTGCGTCCAATCTTGATGACTTCGCTAGCCTTCACCCTTGGCGTCCTCCCTTTGATGCTTGCAAGCGGCGCGAGTGCAGAAACTCAACATGCTATCGGCACCGGCGTTTTCGGCGGTATGCTTAGCGGAACCATACTAGCAATATTCTTTGTTCCTATCTTTTTTGTCTTTGTCATCGGCACACAAGAGCGCATTAAGACCAAGCTAGTAAGGCGTAATAATTCCAAAATGGCCAAAGGATAAACACCTATACACGTGTACTGAGTTTAGACTACTACGCTCCCCACGGAATAGTAGTAAGCTAGTCCTAACAACGGCTGGCTTACTACTAGCATGTTGTTGTACGGCCAAATAATAATAAATTATTTAAAAATAAAAGGTTTCAAGCTAATTAATCAAAAGTCTATTTATTACTTCCTACTTTCCCAGATATCCCACTTTTAACATGCTGAAAATCCCCTAGAATG